>DATMCA010001346.1:0-2070 GCA_035559015.1 Umezawaea sp.
TAGTAGTCGGAGGAGTCGTGGTGGTCACGACCGGCGGCGGAGTGGTCGTCGTCGTGTAAACCGGCGGCATCACCGGAGACTCCGGCGTCGTGTCGTCCACCGTCGTCGTAGTAGTGGTCCCGTCCGCCTTCGTGACCGTCGTGACCCGCGTCTTCCGGGGCGGGGTGGTGGTGCTCGGCGGCGCCTCCTCGGACGACAACGCCTCCACCTCCTTCTTCCCGGAACCGGAGGTCGTCGACCCCGTCACCGAGGGCGCACTCCGCAACGTGCTCTTCGAGACGACGTCCTCCAACGGGTTCTGCCCACCGGGAGTCGCCTCGTCCTGGCCCCCGGACGTCAGCGCGGCCACCGTGGCGAACAGGGTCGCCACGACGACGCCCGCCGAGGCCAACACCACACGGGGCGCGATCCGGCGTTTGTCGGCGTCCGGAGTCTCGTACTGCCCGTCGTTCACACCATCTCCTGGGTTGGTAGCGGATGAGGGGCCACGCTCAGCGCGGGCCCATGGGGGTGAACGAGCGGGCGGTTGACTCGTCACGGTCTGCGGTGGGGTTGGTCCACTTGGTGGACCGGGGTCTCGACCCGGTGACGGGGAGACGGTGTGGCGGGACCGCGTCGGGGGATTGATCACTCCAACGGGCGCTCACGGTCGCGCACCGTATCACCATCGAGTGAACTCTCAGGTGTCGTATCTCCGGCCGGCAGGATGGGGGCCGTGTCTTCAGGAGAACCGGACGTCCGGTTGACGGCGTGGGTGCGGGGTCATGTCCAAGGAGTGGGATTTCGGTGGTGGACCCGCGCACGTGCCCTCGAACTCGGTTTGGTGGGTTCCGCGTCCAACCTGAGGGACGGTCGCGTCGAGGTGAACGCCGAGGGTCCGGAGGCTACGTGCAGGCAGCTCCTGGTCGCGCTGCGTTCAGGGGATTCACCCGGACGGGTGGACGCTGTGGTAGAACGTTGGTCCGATCCGAGGGGAAACCTGGTTGGTTTCGTAGAGCGTTGAACGAGTTCTGCTCCAACGGCGTAGTAAGTCGATGTGGAGCCCGGTGAAGATGTGGTCAGGCAGTTGTACGGTCGCTGGCGCGGACCGTTGCACGGCTATGTCCTCCGAATGGTCGGCGGCGACTACCAGCACGCCGAGGACATCGTCCAGGAGACGCTGTTCCGCGCCTGGCGCCACTCCGACGAGCTGAGCCCCGAGCAGGCCGGTCCCTGGCTCTACACGGTGGCCCGCAACCTCGTGGTGTCCGGCTACCGCCGCCGGGTCGCCCGTGCCACGGAGATCCCGATCGAACCCGCGGACCTCCCGCCGGTGGCCGACGAGGTGGACCACGTGTTGCAGAGCTGGCAGGTCGCCGAGGCCCTCCGGGCGCTCAGCGTCGACCACCGCAGCGTCGTCATCGAGCTGTACTACCGCCGCCGCACCGTGACCGAGGCCGCGAAGGCGCTCGGCATCCCGCCCGGCACGGTGAAGTCCCGCAGCTTCTACGCTCTCCGCGCCCTGCGCGACGCGCTCGCCGAGAGAGGGGTGACCGAGTCGTGAGCTGCTTCCAGATCACGTCGCTGGGCGCCTACCTGCTCGGTGCGCTGGACCCGGCTGAGCGCTCGGTGTTCGAACGGCACCTCAACACCTGCCAGGTGTGCCGCGAGGAGCTGATCCGGCTCGCCCCGCTGCCCGGTCTCCTCGGCCAGGTCAACCTGGCCGACCTGGAGCAGCCGTTCGACGACCCGGACCCGTACGACAACCAGCCGCTGCCGCCGCTAGCCGTGGTGCGGCCCGCACCCGAGCCGGACCCGAAGAAGTCCCGCAGGGTGCTGGTGCTGGGCGGAGCCGGTCTGGTGCTCGTGCTGCTGGTGCTCGGCGGGATGTTCCTGCCTCGGGCGATCGAGGGCGACGCCGTGCGGGCGGACTCTCCGCCGACGTCGAGCACGCCCCCGCCACCGACCTGGTCGGCGATGGACGGCAAGACCGGTGTCGGCGCGTCCGTGGCGATGGTGAGCCACGGCTGGGGCACCGAGGTGCGGCTGAAGCTCCGCGACGTGCAACCCGGCCTGCGCTGCATGGTGGTG
>DATMCA010001347.1:0-2828 GCA_035559015.1 Umezawaea sp.
CCGTCAACGGGGTCCGCAACTCGTGCGACACCGACAGCAGGAACTCCCTCTGCCGCGACTCGCTGCGCTGCAACGCATCCGCCAACCCGTTGACGGCCCCGGCCACCTCGGCCACCTCACGAGGCCCGTGCTCGGGCGCCCTCAGGTCCCGCCGCCCGGAACTCATCGCCAATGCCACCCCGGACGTCCGGCGCAACGGCCGCGACAGCAGGTTCCCCAGCACCAACCCGGCGACGGCCGCGACCAGCAACCCGATCCCCAGCGCCAGCGCGATGTTCCGCACCAGCTTCCGGGTGGTGGCGGTCCCGTAGTCCGCCTCCTGCACCAGGGCGAACCGATCGCGCACCTCCACGATCCACCCGCCGGTCACCGCGCTCTTCCGCCCGGCGTCCCGAACGGCCTGCACCGCGGCGGCGTCCCCGCGCAGCACCCCGTTCACCCCGATCCGCACCACCGAGATCTTCTGCCCCTGCAACACGTCGACGACACGACCGCGGGGGATCTCGCCCAACTGGTCCGCCACCGTGTCGGCCTGGTTGGCCAGGGCCGTCCGACTCACCTCGCGGGCCGTGTTCACCACCAACCGCACGGACACCAGCCCGGCGACGATCACCGCGATCCCGGCGACCGCCAGGCACAGCGCGGTGATCCGGAACGCCAGGCTGGACCTCACGGCGCCTCCACCGAGTAGCCGACGCCCCGCACGGTGCGGATCGGGCTGTGCGCGCCGAGCTTCGCGCGCAACTGGGCCACGTGCACGTCGACGGTGCGGGTGCCCGCGACCGCCGCGTACCCCCACACCGCGCTGAGCAGCTGCTCCCGCTCGAACACCCGGCCGGGGTGCCTCATCAGGTGCGCGAGCAGCTCGAACTCGGTCGACGTCAGCGGGACCTCGTCCTCGCCCGCCCACACCCGGCGGCGCTCCGCGTCCAGCCGAACGGAGCCCACGACCTGTTCGGGCGCGCTCGCGTGCGCACCGCGCCGGAGCACGGTGCGCACGCGAGCAGCCAGTTCACGCGGGCTGAAGGGCTTGGTGACGTAGTCGTCCGCCCCCATCTCCAGACCGAGCACGCGGTCGACCTCGTCGTCCCGCGCCGTCACGAACAGCACCGGCGTCCAGTCGCCCGCCGCGCGCATGGTGCGGCACACCTCGACCCCGTCGATGCCGGGCAGGCCGACGTCCAGCAGCACCGCGACCGGTTTCAACCGGCGCAGCGCCGCCAGCGCCGCCAGGCCGTCGGACTCGACGTGCACGCCGAAACCGTCCCGGCGCAGGTAGAGCGAGATCAGGTCGGAGATGGCGCGCTCGTCCTCGACGACCAGCACGAGGCCGCGAGCAGACTGGTCCGGTTGCACGGTGGGCCATGCTGTCACGGTTGGTCGAGATCGGCCTCGATGCCGTTCAGCGTCGACTCGATGCTGCTCAGCTCACCGTCCGGGTTGCCGCTCTGCGGGGCCGCCTCGTCCTGGCAGCCCGACAGGCCCACGGCGGCCATCAGCGCGAAGACGACGGCCAGCGCCCTCACTTCGTGCCGCCGGGGTAGGCGCAGTGCTCGGTCTGGAAGGTGTCGATGCGCTTCTGCGCGTCGGCCAGCTTCGTGATCCGCTCGCCGCGCAGCTCCTTGCGGGCGTCGAACAGCTTGGCCTTCGACTCCTTGCCCGCGTCCCGAGCGGCCTTGGCCTGCGCCTCCAGCCACTTCGTCGAGCCGCGCGTGTTCGCGTCGCCGTTGATCCGGTCGGTCGCGGCCTTGATCCGCGCCTCGATCTTCGGCACGCGCTCCTCGCAGCGCTTCTTCACCTGCTCCGCGCTGATCGTCATGGGTGCGGGACCCGTCGGGGTCTCGTCGGCGCTGGCGATCCCGGAGAGCGCGAGGCCCAGTGCCGCGGAGGTGCCCGCGACGGCGATGATTCGAGTCCAAGTGGTCGTCATGGGGAGAACTCTGACGGGCCCCGGTGAGTGGATCGTGCGGCGAATGTTCGGGTTGTGCAAAGACCGTCGATCACGGCACCTGGTCGCGCCACAGCAGCGCCACCCCGTGCCCCGGCAGCAGCCACGACCGCACGTCCAGGTCGCCCAGCTCGTCCGCCCGCAGCCACCGCGCCGACGACGTGTTGGACCGGAACGTGAACGGCACGATGCGGAACTCCCTGGTGGGAGCGCCGTCGAGGGTCAGCTCCTTCGCGTTCATGGTGATCCGCTCGACGTAGCAGGGGTACGGCGACTGCCAGTAGCAGTACCCGTCGTCGATCCGCTGCCTCGTCGTCGACCGCACCGTGAGCCGTTCGATGGCGTGCACCACGTGGTCGTCGTCGGCGATCCCGCTCAGGTCGCACTTGAAGATCCGTAGGTCCGCCATGTGGCTGCGCGGGTTCTGCCGCGGCAGCGGGCCCATCGCCTCGCGGAAGAACGTCAGGTAGTCGGCCCACCGGTCGAACTTCACGTCCAGCAACCGGATCCGGCTCGACTCGGCGACCCGGCGCTGGCCCTCGCCGTCGATGTAGTCGATGCCGATCCGCACCGACTGGACCATGTCCTCGGTGGAGCCCTGGAACAGCGCGGTGTCCGGGATGAACCACAGCTCGAACAGCGGCAGCCGGGACCCGTTGATGATCGAGTCCCGGAGCAGCGCGTTGCTCGTGGCGAAGATGACGAACTGGTCCACGGCCACGTTCTTCTTGAAGCTGTAGCTCACGGTCGACGTCAGGTGGTACGTCTCGTAGTCGACGGCCCGCAGCTCGTAGTCCACGGTCGTGTGGGTGCTGATCGTCAGGTCGCCGCCGAGCGGCCGCAGCCCCTCACCGCCGAGCACGCCGGTCAGCACGTCGTC
>DATMCA010001348.1:0-20730 GCA_035559015.1 Umezawaea sp.
GGCGAGCAGGTCGCACGCGTCGCGCACGTCCGCACTGGTGATGACCCGCAGGGCCTCGTCGACGGTGACACCGCGCACGGCCATGGCGTGCAACTGGTCGTCGTAGGACTTCGACCCGCTGATCGCGGCGGCGAAGATCGAGGGGTTGGTGGTCACGCCGACGACGGAGTGCTCGTCGACCAACGTCTGCAAGTTGCCGTTGCGGATGCGGTCGCGCGACAGGTCGTCGAGCCACACCGCGACACCGGCCTTCGACAGGCTCGCGAGGTTCTCGTTCTGCGTCATGGAATACCGTTCCGGTAGAGGTGGAATGCGCTGCCGGCCGATCCGAGTCGGCCTGGTGACCGCGAGGGCGAAAGCTCCTGTCCCAGGGATGTCCTCCACAGCGGCGGGGTAAACGGGACCTGCCACACCCACCTCTCGAAATCGACCCGGTGGTGGGTGAAATACCCACGATCGGCGCGCGGAGGGCATCTGTCGCAGACTCAGAGCGCGTCCTCGGCACCGGCCGGGGCTGAAGTCGAGGAGTCATCGGTGTCCACTGACGCGATCGTCCTGCTCAAAGAGGACCACAAGACCGTCGAGAAGCTGTTCAAGCGGTTCGAGCGCGCCGATGACGAGGCGTTCGTGGAGAAGCGGAAGATCGTCGACTCGATCATCGAGGAGTTGACCACCCACGCCTTCATCGAGGAGGAGATCTTCTACCCGGCCGCTCGTGCGGGGGTTCCGGAAACCGAGGACCACGTCCTGGAGAGCGTCGAGGAGCACCACGTCGTCGCGTGGATCCTCTCGGAGCTGGCGGGAATGGCTCCCGAGGCGGAGAACTTCGACGCGAAGGTCACCGTTCTCACCGAGAACGTCCGCCACCACGTGGGGGAAGAGGAGCAGGAGTGGTTCCCGCAGGTGCGGGAAGCGTTGGGGCGCAAGCAGTTGCAGGAACTCGGCGCGCGGATGATCGCCGCGAAGGCGAAGGCCCCGCGAGACCCCAAGGCCCTGCGCAGCGCCTCCTCCAGGTAGCCGAAGATCAGCCGTGGTCGTCGGTGATGGCCAGGCACAGATGGCCCGGCAGGCCGTGGTCCGCGCGATGGCTTCCGGCCGAGCACGAACTGAGGGCGCACGACGACTCGGCGCCATCGGCGACGTGCAGCGTGCAAGCCGGGAGCGCGGCCAGGGCGTCCACCACCGAGGCGTGCACCGCGAAGACGTCCGGCGGCGGGAGTTGGACGACACGGCTCCTGGAGGCCAGGCTCAACTCGACCTGGCGGGCACGGGTGAGGGCACGCAGCCCCCTCAGCGCACGGGCGCCTGCCGTGCTCAAGCGGCTCAGATCGCTGATGTCGACGATGACGGCGCTGACACCGCGGTTGACCGCCCCGATCACCTCGACCCGCAACGCCGCCGCGACGGCCTGGTCGACGTCGCCGTTGGCGTGCACGATCGCGACGTCGTAGCAGCAGCCGGTGTTCAGCAGGATCACCCCGACGCGGAGATGCGCCCGGTGCGACACGAACCCGTCGAATGACATGGCAGCCCCTTCCGCTGTGCTGAGAAGGGGTGGTGCCCAGGTCATGGACGAGCCCCGTCTCCTACGGCGGGGTCACGGCCGTCTGAGCTCCTAGTATTCCACGCTCGGTGGATGGCAAACCGACCTTCTCGACCAGCAGTCGTCCTCAACCAGTCGAGCAGGGTCTGGTGGACGGTCTCGTGGTGCAGCAGGTCGAAGTGGGTGAGCCCGCCCAGCCACCGCCGTTCGGCAGTCTGGTCGTGGTCGGCGGCGGTGGGGGGTTCCACCAGCAGGTCGCCGACCAGGCGGCCGAGCACGCTGCCCTCGGAGTGCGACAGCGTGGCGGACACGTACAGCTGACGCACACCGTCCGGCAGCACCGCCTCGGCCTGCTCCACGGGCTCGTCACCGGCCCACTGGTGCTCGTGCAGGTAGCCCTCCGCCAGGTCCTTGATGCCGTCGCTGCGCAGCGCAAGCAGCCAGGACAGCGGGGCGGCCGGTCGAACGCGGTCGAGCAGCGTCGCGACGCGGACGACGGCGCGTTCCAGCGGCGCTCCGGAGTGCGGCGTCCCCAGGCACACCAGCCTGGTCACCAACGACGCCCACCCGGCCGCTCGCGCGTGAGCCTGGTGCACGGCGCTGCGCGCCACCAACCCGCCCATCGAGTGCCCGACCAGCACGACGTCGGTGACCTCCACCGGCCACCCTTCGACCAGTTCGTCGAGGAGGTCGGCCAGTTCACGGCCGTTGTCGGAGACGTGGCGGCCGGAGTTGTAGCGCAGGTACACCGGGGTGCACGGCAACTCGGTGGCGAGCCTGCCGCCGAAGTCCCGCCCGGAGCGCCCGATGGGGAACCAGGCGCGCTCGGTGTCGACCAACCCGTGCACGAACACCACCAGACGACCTCCGGCCGAGGGGTAGGCCGCCGCGAGCGAACGGGCGTCCAGCCTGAGCGGGCGGTGGTCCAGTCGTACCGACATCGCCGCGGGCAGGACGCCACCGCGCCGGGCGGCCCGCTCACCGAAGGCCCCGTTCGCGAACCCGACAACCCGCTGTCCGACCCACGACTCGACCAGTGCCCCGGACGGCCGCACAGCCAGGCCGGGTATGGCTCGAACCGCGTCCAACACCGTCCCCAGCGCCCTGGAAGCCAACCCACCACCGGGTCCGGACCCACCCGCCTGGATGGATGTCATGCGACGTACCTCACCGTTCGGTCATCTACCGCGACGACCACGGCTCACCCCGGATACCCGGACCGACACCGACCACACGATCCCGGCCGTTCAACACTTGTAAGGCTGGTCACCGGGTCGAGCCGTGTCCGGGTCGGCGTGGAGCGACGCGGTGACCCCGGCGTCGGTGATGGTCGGCCAACCCTGACCGGAACTCAGTTCCTCGCTCACGGCGCGCACCCGGCCCGGCCCCACGCACGAACTCGCGCAGCCGCGGTCGACGAACCCCTGAACGCGCCGCGGGCGCGCCCGCACCGTGGGGAGTACTGCCGTTACCCGGAAGAGCAGTCCCTGCCGCACCTCCCACGACAAGCGTTCGATGGGTGTTGACCAGGACGGCGAGCCGGATGGCTCGTCGGCCGACCTGATCCCCGAGGACAAGGTCCTCCACATCAGACTGGAACCGGGGATGTGTGGCACCCGGTGGTGTGGCGAAGGGGGTAATGACAGCCCCTCCCCCGTGCGGGCGCCGGCCGGCAGCGTGAAGGTATGAGCATGGACCTCACCTTGAACAACGGCGTCGAGATGCCCGCACTCGGGTTCGGCGTCTTCCAGACGGCACCGGAGCAGACCATCGAGGCGGTGCGGGCCGCGGTCCGCACCGGCTACCGCCACGTCGACACCGCCGCCGCCTACGGCAACGAACGCGAAGTGGGCGAAGCGATCCGCCGCACCGACCTGGACCGGTCCGAGATCTTCATCGAGACCAAGGTCTGGATCAGCGACTACGGCTACGACGCCACGCTCCACGCCTTCGACAAGAGCGCGGCCAAACTCGGCGTCGACCGGATCGACCCGCTGATCCTGCACCAACCCCTGCCCAGCCGGTTCGACCTCACCCAGGAGGCCTACCGCGCACTGGAAACGTTGCTGGGCAACGGAAGCGTGCGTGCGATCGGGGTCAGCAACTTCATGCCCGACCACCTCGACCGGCTGCTCAAGAACGCCACGGTCGTGCCCGCGGTCAACCAGATCGAGATGCACCCCTACTTCGCCCAACCCGCCGTGCTCGCCGCCGACACCGCGCACGGGATCCTCACCCAGGCGTGGTCACCGATCGGCGGGATCACCTTCTACCGCGACGGCGAGGGCGGCAGCACGCTCGACGACGACACCATCGCCGGGATCGCACGGGCGCACGACAAGACCGCGGCCCAGGTCATGCTGCGCTGGCACCTCCAGCGGGGGCGCTCGGCGATCCCGAAGTCGACCCGCCCCGAGCGGATCGCCGAGAACTTCGCCGTGTTCGACTTCACCCTCACCGACGCCGAACTCGCCGCGATCGACGGCCTCGACCAGGGCGTGCGCCGCGGCCCCGAGCCGGACGCGATCACCCTGGAGACCTTCGGCCGGGAGATCCCCGAGGCGTAGCACCATCTCGTGGATCCGCGGAGGCGGATCGTCCACTTAGGACGGCCGGTTCACGAGTCCGGTGGTGACGAGGTCGAGGTTGTCGTGTGCGGCCGTACCGCGGGTTCGAGCAGCGCCAGCGTCCGCTGCCCCGCGTCGAGTGCGACGCGGATGCCGACCGGCATCGGCAGGTTCGGGCCGGCGTGCCCGATCTCGACGTTGCCCAGGACCGGGATGTCGCGGTCGCCGAGGACGTCGAGGACTATCTCGGCGAGGCTCGGCGACGCGTCGGGCGTCTCAAGGCCGTCGATCGCGTGGGGAATACCCACGACCATGCCGGAGATCCGATCGAGGATGCCGCAGTGCCGCAGCACGTGCAGGTAGCTCCACACGTAGGACGCCAGGCCGCCCATCTCCTCCCAGAACAGCACCGCGCCGTCGAACCGTTCGAGCGGTAGCGCGTACGGCGTCGCCTGTGCCAGCACGATGCGGTTGATCACCCCACCGATCAGCGGGCCTTCGGCACGACCCGCGCGCCAGCACTCCCACGATGGACCGGCGGGCAGCACGCCGATCGCCTCGGCACCGGTCAGCAGCCTCAGGTAGAGCTCCTCCAGTTCCACTCGACGTGCCGCGGGCGCGGCCTGCCAGTGCCCGCCGAGTCCGGGCGTGGCCAGGTCGGTGTGGAACCCGACCAGACCCGTGCGCGCGTGGAGCACCAGGTGCAGCAGCGAGATGTCGCTGTAGCCCAGGATCGGCTTGGGGTCGGCGACGACGGCCTCGACGTCGATCAGGTCGAGGTAACCGAGCACCGTCTGCCCGCCGTCGTGCGCGATGATCGCGCGCACCTCGGGATCACGCAGCAGAGCGTTGAACTCCTCGGCGATCTCCGCCGGCGTGGCGGCGCTCCACCAGCGCCGCCGCCCCGCTTCGAGCAGCGGCGCCCGCCGTACGCGGAACCCCATCCGCTCCAGCACCACCACCGCCTGGTCGAGGTCGGGTTCGTAGGCGGCGTGCAGCGGCCCGGACAGCGATGCGATGACGACGAGATCCCCCGGCGCGAGTGCGCGAGGTCGAAGCAGCCGAGGCACTGCGGAACCGGTCACCGACGCAGTGTCCCGGCACCTGCGACGACGCGCGACGCATTTACCGATCGGCCGCCCGCTCAAGCTAACTTGAGTTTCTCAAGGAGGTGCTCAAGCTTCCCGAATCGTGGCCATCATGGCAAGCCGTCACCCCCTGAAAGCGATGTCCAGGGCCTACCATGATCTGAACTCGACGGAGGTGGTCCGCCATGCGGGGTACCAGTTCCGAACCGGCGCCGGACCGGGTCGTCACCGCTGCCGGAGCGGCAAACCTCGGCACGCTGCTGGCGCACGCCGATGCACCGCGCGTCAGGGAGTTCGCCGCCATCGCCCTGACCGTGGCCTTGACCGTCATCCCTTCAGGGGCAGCGGTGTGGTTGAGCCTCGAACTCGACCTACCCGCCGGCGTTGCCGCAGTGCTGATCGTGGGCCTGTTGTTCGGTGCCCCGCTCACCGCGCTGCTGGTGCTCAACCGACGCTCGCGGCGGCAGGTGTTCTACCTGTTCGAACGCGGCGCCGTCCTGAACCGCCCGAGCAAACCGGCCGTGAAAGTGCTGCTCTGGGCGGATCTGCTCCCCTACGAGCGGATCAGGACGTTCGGGGTCGGGCAGAGCGCCACACCAAGGGATGAGTGGTCGCTGGTGGTCCGCGACAGCAGCGGCGAGACCGTCTTCATCGGTTTCGGCGCGGAGTCGATCCGACTCGCGGAGGCCATGGCCGAGGTCGAACTCTCTCGTGCCAAGACTGTTCTGGCCGGCGGAGAACACCTCCGCTACGGTCCGTTCACGGTGACCGTCGAGGAACTCGCCGTCGAAGACCGGACGCTGCCGTGGACCGAGGTCGGCCAGGTGAAGCTGAACGGCTACTCGGTCGAGGTGATCGGGAAAGGAACGTCGGCGGAGGTGGTGGAGCGCCAACCGCGCCGACGCACCCCTCACCAGCGAACGCTGGTCGCACTTGCTCACGAACTGACCGGCGAGCGGTCGACGCTCTGACCAGCCGGTGACCGACCAGCAGCCTGACCTCCAGCGACTACCGGCCGGCCAAGGATGACGGTGGCCATGGCCCCCAAACGCGAGGCTGCGCCGGTGCCGGGCCGCTCGATCATCGGGCAGTCCGGCCCCGGTCCGCACCACGGGAGGACCGCGGATCAGCAGACCCAGATGCCGTCGGTCGCGTTCACGAACGGGGCCCGGTCGTAGGCCTCGTAGGCGGTGGAGCGGCGCAGTTCCTGCCAGGTCGACCGGTCCAGTTCATGAAGATGGAGACAGTGCCCCTCGACTGGGCGTTCACGTAGGACCGGACCTTGTCGCTCCGCCCCAGATCGCCGATGTTGACGAGGCCGCAGTCGTAGAAGGGTGCTTGGCCGCGCGGTGAGAACGACGCCACCAGGCGACGTGTCACACCAGGCGGCTTAGCGCTTCCTCGTCCGGACTGCCCGGATCGGCGAAGTAGACGTACAGCACGTGCCCCTCGGGCCCGGTCAGCGCGAACGTCTCGAAACCGAGGCGGAGGACGCCGACACCGTCGACGCGCAGCCGTTTCTCCCCCATCGCACGCTCGTACACGTCGTGGGAGTCCCACAACGCGCGGAACGTCGTGCTGCTCTTCCGCATGGCCGCCACGAAACCGTCCAACTCCGCGCCGCGCGTCGCCGCGGTGGTGCGCAGTCCCGCGACGGCTTGCCGGGCGATTTCGTCCCAGTCGGGGTAGACCGCACGCGCGCGCGGATCCAGGAAGGTGAATTCCACCAGGTTGTGGCCGGGGCTCCACGCGGGGTTGACGCAGGCGGCGAGCGCGGTTCCGGCGAGCACCTCCCGGCTCGGGCTGACGACGAACGCCGGAAGATCACTCCAGCGCCGCAAGAGGTGCAGCACGCCGGTCCGTACCGTGTGGACGGACGTGGCGCCGTCGTCCGCCGGTCCCAGCGACGGCATCACCAACGACCACAGGTAGGCGCGTTCGGTGTCGTCCAGGCGCAGCACCCGTGCCAGTGCTTCCAGGACCTCCCGCGAGGGGTTCCGATCGCGGCCCTGTTCGATCCGGGTGTAGTACGAGGGGCTGAGCCCGGCCAGGAGCGCCAACTCCTCCCGGCGCAAACCCTTGACCCGCCTTCGTGTGCTGTCGACGACGCCGGCACCGGCGGCGTCGACCTTGTCCCGGCGACTTCGCAGGAACAGTCCGAGCTGGTTGTCGTCTGCCATCGTGGCCGAGATTACCATCGGTCACGATCTCGCAGGCCCACCACGCTGGCTGGCCCTCCGAGAGCCACCCTTGAGGGGGCGTGGCACGCCCGTCGGATCGGTGTTGTCCTGGGGTCATGAAGGAACAAACGAGCACCTCCCCCGCTTGGCTGATCACCGGTTGTTCCAGCGGTCTCGGCGAGGCCCTGGCCCGGCACGCGCTCGACCGGGGCGACCGCGTGGCCGTCACGGCCCGTGACCGTGCTGCCGTGACCGAGCTAGCGGCCGGCTACGGTGACCGCGCCTTGGCCCTGGAACTCGACGTCACCGACTCCGCGTCGGTGCGGGAAGCCGTCCGCGCGTGCGAACAAGCTTTCGGCGGAGTCGACGTCCTGGTCAACAACGCCGGTTACGGCTACCTCGCCGCCGTCGAAGAGGGTGAGGAGGACGCGGTGCGCGCGCTGTTCGACACGAACGTGCACGGCGTCGTCACGGTGCTGAAAGCCGTCCTGCCCGGCATGCGGAAGCGCCGGTCCGGCAGGATCGTCACCATCTCCTCCTTCGGCGGACTGGCCGCCTTCGCCGCCACGGGTTACTACCACGCCACGAAGTTCGCGCTCGAAGGCCTTTCGGAGTCGTTGGCCGCGGAACTCGCGCCGCTGGGTATCGCGGTGACGATCGCGGAACCCGGCGGCCTCCGGACGAAGTGGGCCGGCACATCGATGCGGCAATCACCGGTGCGGCTCGACGACTACGAGCAGACCGCGGGCGTACGGCGTGACGCCACCCTGGCCGTGTCCGGCCGCCAGCCCGGCGACCCGGCCCGCGCGGCCGCGGCCATCGCGGCGGCCGTGGACGCCGAAGTACCGCCCCTGCGGCTCCTGCTCGGTTCCGACGCGCTCGCCGGAACACGCGCGCGGCTGGAGCGGATGCGCGGAGAGGTCGAAGCCAACGAGGCCCTGACCACGAGCGTCGACCTGGTGGAGCGGCAAGCGTGATGGGCACGTCGTCGGTGCGGGCCAGGGCTCGGTGCCGGGGCAGTCAGCAGACCGCGGGCGTACGGCGTGCTGGAGATCACTTCGATCTGGGCCCGCCTTCCCGCCTCGATGGGACCCGGGTTCGCGGTATCGCGTAGACCAACAGGACGATCAGGATCACGGGCACCAGGAACCCGATCGAGATGGCGAGCACCGTCAGGCCCCAGGACGGATTCACGAAGGGTTCGTCTCCGATGTTCGTGATCGCGCCCACGAAGACAGGTCCGACAATGCCGTAACTCGCCGTGCAGAAGATCGCCGCCGACAGGGACCGGGCCGGCAATGCGTCGCGGCCCGCCTCGCCGTACCTGCGCAGGCGCTGCACCCTTCCCCTGTTCAGGATCGCGGCCATGACGACCACGGCGAGCGGTATCACGTACGCCAGCAGCACCCACTGGGCGGGCGGCCGACGTTCCATGACCACGTACACGTAGTTGAGGGTCGTCATCCCCAGGAGCAGGGTCACGCCCGCCGCCACGCCGAGCACCAGGAACTGCGCGAGTTTCTGCAGGTTCAAGGTCCGAACCCCGGCACCGCCCACGGCCTGCGCGGAGGAATTCTCGGTCTGGGTGTAGTTGGCGAGCAGCCAGGCGATTCCGCTGACCAGGGCGGTAGCGCCCACGGCGAGCATTCCGCGCGCCGCCATGCTCTCCGTCCACACCCGCCGGCAGAGGGGATCGGAACTCCCGCCCGCGATGAAGCTGAAGAGGTAGCTGTCGAAGGCCAGGACGACGAAAGCCGAGGAGAACAGACCCAGCGTCTTGGTGTTCGCCTGCCCTGACCGCGCAAACAAGATGATCATGGCGGTGAAGACGAATCCGGCCAGCACGCCCGCCAACTGGGAGTTGGTCGGCGCCGCGGCTATGACGCTCCAGCCATTCGTGAGGCATCGGCCACCGATCTCCATGCCTGACGATCGGCACGAACGATGATCCACTAGCTCGGCCGTACGGGTTACCACTCGATTGTCCGCGCCTCACCGGAACCGCCAGCACTCGTCGTTCGACCGAGGTGAATGCAGGCACAGCTACACCGGTTTCCGGCGGATGGCGCCCTTCCTGCGGTATCCGCTCGGCTACCGCAGGAAGGTGCTGTCGACTAGCAGCGGCGCCAGGCGGACCAGGAGCCGATGTTGGTGGTGGTCGTGCACCACGCCATGTTGTCGGTCCCGAGGACCTGAATGGTTCTGGTGCCGGCGGCGAAGAGGCCGATCGTGGGCAGTGGCAGGGTGTGGCTCGCCTCGCCGTTGCCTATCTGGCCCCAGCCGGAACCGGTGTTGTGGTAGATGAGGAAGTTGGTGCCGATGACGATGTCGTCGTACCCGATCAGCTGCCCACTCGGGAAAGACCGCCACTCGACGTAGAGCGGTGTGGTTTCGCAGATGTAGCCGCCGGGGTGCGGGAAGTGGCTGATCGCCGAAGTCGGGCAGTTGGACAGGATTCCCACGCTCTCCGACGGCGCGGACCCGGTCTTGATGGTCGCCGTCATGCCACCTGTCGCAGGCCCGACGGCCGCGGTCGCCGTCGACGCACCGATGATGTTCATCCCCAGCAACAACAGCGCGCTCACCCACAGCGCGGCACGCCTCAAAGCCATGACGATTCCTCCTGTCGGATTTCGGGAATGCCTTGAACATTCCTTCGCTGGTCGCCGCTTCCGCAGGGCTACCAGGGAAATCGACAGTAGGATCACGCCGGCGCGGCCGGTAGAGTAACCGCATTGCTCTACCGGCGGCGACGGTATGAACGAGGCCCCCGAGTCACAGGCTGTTCCAGAACTCGGACAGCATCCGTGCCGCTTGAGGGGAATCCTCGAGCATCCACCAGTGGCCGACGCCGTCGAGTTCGACGGCGCGTGCGCCGGCACGTTCGGCCGCACGGTGTCGGCTGGCCACGCTGCCGACGGTGACGTCCTCGGTGGGAATGGGGACCAGGCCCGGTCGAGCAGCGGCGGCGGGAAGGTCGCGGCCGCGGACGCTCAACGTCGGCGGTGCCGCGGACCGGTACAGAGCGAGAATGGCCGTTGCCATCTCCGGTCCTTGTGCGAGCGCCACCTCGCCTGCCGCGGGCTCGGGAATGCCCCACTCGACCATGCGCGCGGCACGCTCGGAGGCGTCCCCGGCGAAGAGTTCTTCGAGGGATCGCTCCCCTACGCCCGGTGTCTGCCAGGTCCGCGCCACCGGGTGCCAGGAGTAGTCCGGTTCGAAACCGCCGATGACGTCACTGACCCAACTGCGCACCAGGTCCGGGCGGGACATGGCGACTTCCAGAACGTGACCTCCGCCCATGGACTGGCCGACGAGGTCCACCGGCTCGTCGAACCTCGAAAGCTCCTCGACGAGCCAGTTCCGGTAGTCGTGGATCGTAGCGCCGAAGTTCGGGGGCAGCGGGGCGCCGAAGCCGGGTGGGGAGAGCAGTGCCACATCGCGGTGGCCCAATGTGGACAGTTCATCGAGCAACGGCGTCCACACCGCGGAGGTGACAGGGACCCCATGAACGAAAACAACGGTCATCGACGTGTCCTTCAGTGGGAGGCTCGACGGTTCGGGTCGAAGACGCGGTCCATCATCAGGGCGCGCCTGCGCCGAGTCGCCAGCCGGCTCATGGCCAGGGCCAGCCGATTGGACCGTCCGTCGATCACGACCGGGCCGGGGTTTCGGCGCTGGAGATGGGCCAGAGCGGTGGCGACGACATCGTCGGGTGTCCGTGTCCTTCCGGAGGTCAGAACGTCGGCCCCCGCGCCCATCCCGGTGGTGAAGTCCGTGGTGGTGGCGCCGGGGCAAACGGCGAACGCGGTGAGGCCCGTGCCCCGCAGCTCCGTCCACAGGGATTCGCTGAAGCTCAGCACGAAGGCCTTCGCGGCGCCGTAAACGGCCATCCTGGGCGAAGGGAGGCAGGCGGAGACGCTCGCGACGTTGATGATGAAACCGTTGGCAGCGCTCAGCATTTGGGGTGCGAACGCCGCGGTGAGCTGAACCGGTGCCGCGACGTCGACGGCGATCTCCAGGGCCAGGCGCTCCGGATCCGCGTCGACGAACGGGCCGAACGTGCCGAACCCGGCGTTGTTGATCAGGCTGGTGATGGCTGTGCCCCGGTCGGCGACGGCCTGGCGGAGGTCGCTTCCGGCGGTCGGGTGGGAGAGGTCGAAGGGAATCGTCTCGACTCGGACGTCGTGCGCGCGGCGCAGTTCGACGGCCATCGACTCCAGCCGATCGGCGCGGCGGGCGACGAGCACGAGGTCCGCGCCGCGCGCGGCCAAAGCCGTGGCGAAAGCGGCTCCGATACCGGAACTCGCCCCGGTGAGCAGAACGGTCTGCGAGCGGTGATCGATGGTCAAAAGCACAACCTCTCACGCGATGAACGCGCTTTTCCGTACAGCGGCTCGGTGCAGCGAAGTCAACAGCGCTGCGCGGAGGCCGTCCAAGACCCGTTTCGCACCTCGTCATGTCGAAACGACATGACGGGTAGGCTGTCGACATGCCTGGCGGCGAAACCCAGCCCACCGCGCCACGTCCTCACAGGGACCTGGACCTGAGGCTGGTCCGGTACTTCACCGCCGTCGCGGAACACCTCAACTACGCCCGCGCCGCGGCCGCGCTGCACATCGCCCAGCCGTCGCTGAGCCGCCAGATCCAACGGCTGGAGACCACCCTCGGCGTACGCCTGCTGGAGCGCACCACCCGGGGCAGCAGGCTCACCGCCGCCGGTGAAGCGTTCCTCCCGCGTGCGCAAACCCTGTTGCAGCACGCCGACCAGGCGATGATCGCCGCGCGCGACGCCGCGTCACCCCGCACGATCACCATCGGCTACGTCGAGGACCTCACCGTCACCCCCGTGGTCAGGGACCTGCGTCGCCGTCACCCCGACGCGCTCGTCCGCACCCGCCACCTGGGCTGGCAGGACGCCCGTGCCCTGCTCGAACGCCGGGTCGACGCGCTGCTCGTCCGCGCGCCTCTCCCGATCCCCACCGACGCCCTGGACATCACCGTCCTCCACGACGAGCCGCGCGTGCTGGTCCTGCCCGCCGCCCACCGCTTGGCGGGCAAGGAATCCGTCACCCCGGACGACTTCGCCGACGAGGCCATGGTCGCCTGCACCGGAGTGCCCTCGCCGTGGATCGACTTCTGGCGACTCGAACCACGCCCGGACCACCACCCCGCCGCCCTGGCCCCGCTGATCGCCGACACCGTCGAGGACAAACTCGAAGCCGTCGCCGCCGGGCAGGCCGTCGCTCTCGTGGCGGCGAACGACCAGCGCCTGACCGCGCGGGACGACATCGTGACCGTCGCGGTCGAGGGAATCGAACCCTGCCACGTCGTCGTCGCCACCCGTCTCAAGGACGACAACCCGCTCGTCGACGAATTCCGCCGATCCGCGAAGTCACTGCTCACCCGCACGTGACCGAAAAGCGCTCCGTCCACCGGACGGTGGGACCTGACCGGCCGTCCCCCACTCGGGAGGGTCCTCCGATGGCCGGGCTCGACGCCGCTGCGTCGAACCCGGCCTCGCCGCGACGGCTTCAGGCGTCGATCTGCCTGACCTCGTGCTTCCCGTCAGTGGCCGTGATGGAGATCTTGCGGGGCTTGGCCTTCTCCAGGACGGGGATGCGCAGGGTCAACACACCCGCGTCGTAGGCGGCCTCGATGCGTTCGGAGTCGAGGGTGTCGCCGAGGAAGAGCTGCCGGGAGAAGACACCGGCCGGACGTTCCGCCACCTGCATCTCCACACCGTCACCAGTGGGCGTCGGGCGCCTCTCGGCCTTCACCGTCAGCACGTTGCGTTCGACGTCCAGTTCGATCGCGTCCGGCGACACACCGGGCAGGTCGAACGCCACCACGTACTCGTCCCCGGCGCGGTAGGCGTCCATCGGCATCGCCGTCGGCCTCGACCACGTCCCCGGCCCGTTGAACACCTGCTGCGCCAGCCGGTCCAACTCCCGGAAAGGGTCCGTGCGCATCAACATCCGGCACCTCCTCGTGTGTTTTCGACTGTCGTCAACGCGCACCACTGTTCTATCATGTCATCCAAACGATGACAACACTCCAGTCATCGAAAGGATGACAACATGGCCCTTGGCGACTACGAGACCCTCCGCAACACCGTCAGGTCCTCCCACGACCTCTCCCCCACCCAGGTCCTGGCGGCGCTGACCCTGATCCGCGAACTCCGCGCCGAACTGGCCGACTGGGAACCACGGCTGATCGCCGCCGCACGCGACCTCGGCACCAGTTGGGCAGACCTCGCCCCAGCCCTCGGTGTCGCGAGCCGCCAAGCCGCCGAACGCCGCTACCTGCGGCTGCGCACCTCCGACATCGCCGGATCCACCGGCGAACAACGCGTCCAAGCCGAACGCGACCGACGTGCCGGCGACCGCGCCGTGTCCCAGTGGGCCCGCGACAACTCCGCCACCCTGCGCACCCTCGCCGGTCAGATCGGCGAACTGGACCCCACGGTGCACCGCGCGCTGGCCCAGGACGACGCCGCGGCCCTGCTCGGCCCGCTGGCCGGAGCCCAGGACCACCTCCGCACCACCCACCCCGCACTGGCCGACCGCATCGGAACGGTCGGCGAACACACCGACCGCATCCGCCGCGACACCCAGGACCAGCGCAACCAGCCCACCTCCGGCCGCGACCTGCCGACCTGACCGCGCCAGGTGAGCGGAACCTCGTCGTTGGAAGTTGCCGACTTCCAACGACCCGGCGGACGACGTCCCTGAGCGCGGCGACCAGTTGTCACCCTATGCGATTACACGGTTACACTAAGCGCAAGCCTCGGGGTTTGGCCAGCACCTCCCAGGGAAACCGGTCAGTGCCGACGAGCGAGGTGGAACCCACATGGACACACCCGATCAAGTGAGTGTCGGGGTGCTGGCGGACAAAGGGCTACCGGGGCAGGTGATCACGGCGATCGCCGGCGATCTACCCGGGATCTTCGCCGAGCAGGTGAGCGGGGAGACGCGGTGGCGGGTGGAGCACCGGGTGGAGCAACTGCCGCTGGACGAAGACGGTGACATCCCGATGCGCGCGTTGTCGCGGCAACACCGGCAGGAACGGGGCTGGGACCTGCTCGTCCTGATCACCGATCTGCCCCGGCGCGCGGGGAGGAAACCCGTCGTCGCGGGTATCGACGTGGAGCACGGTGTCGCGATGATCTCGCTGCCCGCGCTCGGCGCCGTCCTGGTGCATCGCCGGACACGGGCGTTGATGGTCCGCGTGGTGCGGCAGTTGGTGTCGCGGCGGCTCGGGATCGAGGAGGACCACGGCGGACAAGGGGTGGTGGCACGGTTGCGCGAGGCGCTGGCCCCGACGCAACGGATGTCCGGGGGACACCACCCCGCCACGACCCACCTGGCCCTGGTCGGGCTGCGTGGCCGGCTTCGACTGCTGGCCGGGATGGTGCGGGACAACCGTCCCTGGCGGCTGGTACCGCACTTGGCGGGAGCCACCGCCGCGGCGGCCGGGACCGCCGCCTACGGCGTCATCACCAGTTCGTTCTGGAAGCTCGCGGACGCGCTGTCCCCGCTGCGGCTGGCGGGGATCACGGTGGTCACCATCCTGATCATGGCGGTGTGGTTGATGGTGTACAACCACCTGTGGGACAGGCCTTCCGAGGCCGCCGAGCGACGCAAGGCCTTGCTGTACAACGTGTCCACAGCGGCCACGCTGGCGATCGGCGTGGCGTGCATGTACGCGGTCCTGTACGTGCTCGCGGCGCTCGCGGCGGCCGTGCTGATCGACAGCGGCTATTTCGCGCAGACCCTCGGGCACCCGGTCGGCATGGGTTCGTACTTGAACCTGGTGTGGCTGTGCAGTTCGGTCGGGATCGTCGCCGGTGCGCTCGGGTCGAGCCTGGAGGACGAGGAGACCGTCCGCAAGGCGACCTACAGCCGCCGCGAGCGGGAACGCCAGGAAGGAAACCGGCGCCGCGGGGAAGACCTGCCCACCCAGCACGGCAACGGCGCTCAGAGCCTGGAGCGGTGATCGAGTCGGGCTCGGTGTCGCCTGCGGCGCCGGATCGACCAGATCCACGCCTTCCGGACCTGCTCCGGTCGGTAGTGGGCCCTCGCCGGGAATTCCCGGTGGCTATTGCCCGTCCAGCTCCAGCAGGAGCCGCGCGTACCGTTCGCGGTCGACCTCGGTGACGAAGGCGGGATGCCGGGTCGCGGTGCCCAGGTCGCGCCAGATTCGCTGCACCGGGCTGGATCGGGCGAATTGGCTCGCACCACCGACGTCCAGCAGCTTGTCCACCGCCTGGCGGATCTGCCGCGCGGCGAACCCACCGTCCATCCGGGTGCGGGCGATGGCGAGAGCGGACATCCGTGCTCCCGTGCGGGTGGCCCGGTCCACGGCGCGGGCGGTGCGCGACGCTTGCAGGATCGCGCTGTCGATGAGCATGGCGGCGTCCGCGATGTTCGCCTGCACGCCGGGGGCGTCGATCGCCCGCGCGTACGGCGCCGCCGCGGAGGTCAGCGGGCGGCCGTTGCGCAGTTTCTCCACGACGTGGTCGTAGATCGCCATGCCCATCCCGAGCACCGGAGCGGCCAGCGCGCCCATCAGCCCCTGCGGTCTGGGTACACCGACCGGCGCCGAAGCCCCCTTGGCGCTGGCCGCCTTCGACGCGAGGAAGACCTGTTCCTCCGGCACGAACACGTCGTCGGCGACGATCGTGTCGCTGCCCGTGCCGCGCATCCCGGCCATGTCCCACGTGTCCTCGACGGACAGTTCGCCCATGGGGACGAGCGCGACCCCGCGGTCCGGGGAAGGCCCGTCGGCGCCGACCGTCAGGTCGAGGATCGCCCAGGTCGCGTGGTGCGCGCCCGAGGCCCAGCCCCAGCGGCCGCTGAGCAGGTAACCGCCGTCGACCGCTCGCGCGGGCACCGCGCCCGCCGACGAGCCGCACACGGTCGCGTCGGGATCCTCGCCCCAGACCCGGTGCCGCACCTCGTCCGGGAAGAGCCAGAGGGCGAGGCTCGCGCTGTAGTACACCGTCAGCACCCAGGACGCGGACGGACAGCCCCGCCCCACCTCCGCGGCGATGGCCGTCGCCGCGGACGCGCCCGCCTCGTACCCGCCGTACACCCGCGGCGTGGCAAGGCGGAACAAACCCTCCTTGCGCAGCGCCGTGATGTCCTCTTCGGGCAGCCTCCCCGTGGCGTCCGCCGTCGCCGCGTTCGCGCTCAAGACCGGCACGAGCGACCCCGCGGCCGACACGAGCGCCAGCTCCTCCACCGTCAGGTCACCGATGAGCGCGTCCAGCCGATCGTTCACGGCACGTCCTTCCAGGCCAAACTCACAACCACGTCACTTTCGTGACTCACGGTACCAGTAGTGACGTGCAGTGCCACGAAACGCGGGCAGACCTCCGGCGTGAGCGGGGGGTCGGTTCAACAGCACGGACCCCGCTCACCCGTGACGATCAGCGGATACGCCGGGGCGTGCTCACTCCAGGCTGGACGTGGCTTCCATGGCGCGATCCAGGATCTGCGCCAGCGCCTGCGGCTCGGCGGTCGAAGCCCACGCCGTCAGGGCCGCTTCGACGCACCCCAGGGCGGCGGCGATCACGGCGTGGGCACGCGGGTCGGAATCGTCAGCCGGGTCGGCCCCGAGGCGACGTGACATCTCGGGCCGAAGGATCTCCTGCCACCGAGCGTTCTTCTCCCGGTGCCACGCGGCCAACGACGGCGTGTTCACCATCAGGCGGGTGAGCCGCCAGATGCGTTCGTCGTGGGCGTCGTAGCGCTCGATCAACGAATCGAGCGCGCGCCGCATGGCGACCCAGGGCGATTCGGTGAGCGGGCGAGCGGCCAGCGCCTCGCGCAGGCGCTCACCGGAGTCGGTGTACGTGCCGAAGAGGGCCTCGTCCTTGGAGGAGAAGTACCGGAAGAACGTGCTGCGGGAGATCTCGGTGGCCGCGCAGATGCCGTCCACCGTCGTCTCGTCGTACCCGTGCTCCAGCACCATCTCCTGGACAGCGGCGGCCACCTCAAGGCGCATGGCCTGCCGTGCACGCGCCCGTATTCCGCCCTCAGCCCGGTGCACACCCATGACCAAATGATACGACAAGCCCTCTACGGGACTGGGTGTCACGAGTGAAATCAAGTCTCGCGATTCCGCGCCGCACCTCGGACGGCCTCGGGTTCGGGAATGGCCGGTCAGGTACGAAGATCCAGCCGGCTGCCAGAAAGCCGCGTCGGCGCGACACAGGCGTAGACAGCCTTCCCCTCGTAGCCGGGCAGCCCGGCTGCTTCGGCGATACCGCGACGTTGATGAGAGATCACCTGCGCCCTGCCGTACACGGTCACCGAGTACCCCATCTGCCCACCGTCGACGAAGTCATCGGCCTGCAACGCGACGAACTCGAATCCGGCGGGCAACAGCTTGGTCGCGGTGCCCTGGTCGAGACTGACCATGATCACTTTGTTGCGCACGACGAATCGCACGGGCTGAGCCAGTGGCAACCCCGCCGAGGTGTACAACAGCCGCCCCAGGCTGACGCGGTCCAGCAGGTCCCAGCACTCGGTCCTGGTCAGCTCGTGAACGGCCATCACCACACATCACGCTTCCACTCGTCTGATTTGGTGGACACCCGCCTGCCGGGTCACCCGCGTGACGAACCGCTCGTGGGGCACGCCGCAGACACCGGCGATCGTCACGCCGGCCGTTCGCGCGCTGCTCAAGCTCCACGACCTCAGTGAACCGCCGCTGTCCGTCCGGCACTATCCACCTGACGACTCGTCGCTATCCGCGAGCGACGGGTCGCTCCCCCTGAAGCACATGCCACGCGCGAGTCGCGACGTGGAGGTTCAACCGAGTCTCCACGTCCCCCAGCTCGAAACCGGTGATCTCCTTAATCCGGCCCAGCCGATACCGCAACGTGCTGCGGTGGATCAGCAGCACGGTCGCCGCCTCGTCGTAGTGGCCGCCGCAGTCCAGGAACCGGGAGAGCGTGCGGACCAAGTCCGCGTCCTTGGCGTTGTCGTAGTCGATCAGGCCGCCCAGCCACTCCGACACGAACGACGCGACTTCGGCGCGGCTCTCGCCGGTGTCGAGGATCCGGTAGGGGCCGAGCTGGTCGAACGACGCCGCGCCGCGGGGGGTGCGGGACATCTGCCGGATGCGCAGCGTGCGCCGCGCCTCGTTGAACGATCGCGGCAGCGCGTCCGGCGTGTCGCAGCGGCCACCGACGGCGACCACGCCCGTGTCGGCGCCGAGTTCGCGCACCACTGCCCGGAACAGCGCCTCACCGTCCGGGCGGCCGCGCACGAGCATGACCACGACGCCGGCACGCCGGGAGCACAACGCCTTCCACCCCAGTTCGACGATCGCGCGGGACACCGCCTGCGACAGCGCGGCACCGGAGTCGGCGGCGCCCCATTGCGCCACCACGACGTGGTGCGGTCCGCGCAGGTCGTGGCCGAGCGCGTCGGCGCGTGCGTACGCGCTGTCGTTGTCCGTGCCGATCACCAGGTCGTCCACGAGTTCACGGTGCAGCCGCAGCTCCACCTCGGCGAGGCTGCGCTGGTGGGCCAGTTCCAGCGCGAGCACGGTCGCGCCGTACTGCAACGTGAAGATCTCGTGGTCCCGCGCGGTCTTCGCGGGATCGATCAAGGCCACCACACCGAGTACCTCGTGGTGCGGTTTGACCAGCGAGATCAGCCGGTCCCGCTCTCGCAGCGGATAGGTCTTGCGAGCGGCGCGGCGCAGCAGGTCCTCCCTTCGCCGCGCGGACGACTTCGGGTACGGGTTCGGACGGCCCGGCCCCGCCCACGCGCGCAGGTTGCCGAACTGGTCCTCGATGGCGACGGGCAGAGCGGTGAGTTCGCTGAGCGCCTGCGCGATTCCCTGTTCACCTGACCCGCGAGCGCTCACGCGAGTCAGCACGTCGTGCACGCGTTGCTGTTGCCGCAACCTGTTCACGGTCGTGGTCAGCCGCGCGTTCACCTCCGCCTGTTCGTTGTTGGACCGGCGCAGCTCTTCGGCGTCCTCGCCGTCCACGCGGCGCAGGGACGCGTTCACCAGCGCGACGCCCGTCTGCTGGCCGAGCACCTTGAGCAGGAACAACTCGTCGACCGTCGGTTCGGACTCGGCGACCACGACCAGGCAGCCGACGAGACCGCTCAACCCCCTGAACAGGAACGCCCAGCGCCACGCTCCGTCCGCGAGCACGACACCGGCACCACGATCGTCGAGCTGGGTCACGAGCCGGTCGAGCTCGGGGTCGGCGGGCCGGTCCCCCGGTTGCCGCACGAGCCTGCCATCAGCCGTGAGGTAGGTCGCCTCGACCGCGCAGGGGCCCAGGGATGGCACCGAAGTCGCCGCGAGAGCCAGGATCCTCGCCGGGTCCCTGCCGTCGAACATCATCATCGACAGCACCACGAGGACGTAGAGATTGGACAGCTGGGCGCGAGCCGAGCTGGTCAGGTCTCCGGCTACGACAGCCATGCCTCCCCCGCGTATTCGCTGTTCCGTAGCGCAGCCTAGTACCGATGTCGTCGTGCTGCCGGGTCTAGCGCGGAGGGCGGTTTTCGTCCTCGCAGGACGACGCGCCACCCGCGTGTCTTCGTCAGGGTGAAAGCGATGCACGTCCCCGGAACACAAGGTCCAGAAGGGGAAGAGCCCAGATGACATCGATGCGTTTCGACCGTTCCGCGAGCTCGACCGACTCGCCGAGCAAGCCCCGCACGATCGAGATTTCCGAGCAGACGACCATCAACACCTGAGGGGTAGCCATGACCACTTATCACTCGGGTGCGCACACGCGCATCGACACCGACGGTGACATCGCGCCGAGCGCGTCGCAGCGACGCACGATCGCGTCGTTCACCGACTACCGCCACGCCGAACGCGCCGTCGACCACCTCGCGGACAACGAGTTCCCGGTCGACCGGACCGCGATCATCGGCGTCGACGTCCGCGTGGTCGAGCAGATCGTCGGCCGGATGAACTGGGGCCGCGCGCTGGTGAACGGTGCCACTGCCGGCGCCGTCCCCGGCCTGCTGTTCGGCTGGATCTTCGGACTGTTCGACCTCATCAACCCGCTCGTCGCCGCGTTCGTGCTCGCCCTGTACGGCCTGGTGTTCGGCGCGGTCATCGGCGCGGTCATGGGCGTGGTCTTCTACGCGTTGCAGCACGGCAGGCGTGACTTCAGCTCCGTGACCGCGATGGTGCCGAGCCGGTACGACCTCGTCGTGGACGAGGAGATCGCGGACGAGGCACAGCGGCTGCTCTCCGGCACGACCCCTGCCGGGGGTGCGTCGTAATGGCCAAGGCAGTGGGAATCGACCTGGGCACGACGAACTCCGCGATCGCGGTCGTGGAGGGCGGCCAGCCCGTGG
>DATMCA010001349.1:0-6872 GCA_035559015.1 Umezawaea sp.
CCACTCGATGAGGTCGTTGAGCTCCTCGGTCTTGGCCTCCTCCGGCACGGTGTGGCGCAGCGCCTTGTAGGCGTCCGCCAGGTACCGCAGCACGATGCCCTCCGACCGCGCCAGCTGGTAGAAGCTGACGTACTCGGTGAACGTCATGGCCCGCTCGTACATGTCGCGGACCACGGACTTCGGCGACAGGTGGTGGTCGGCGACCCACGGGTGGCCGTTGCGGTACGTCGTGAAAGCGCCTTCCAGCAGCTCTTCCAACGGCTTCGGGTACGTGACCTGGTCCAGCAGCTCCATCCGCTGGTCGTACTCGATGCCGTCGGCCTTCATCGCCGCCACGGCCTCGCCGCGCGCCTTGAACTGCTGCGCGGAGAGGATCTGCCGCGGGTCGTCCAACGTGGACTCGATGATGGACAGCGCGTCCAGCGGGTAGCTCGGCTCCTCGCGGTTCAGCAGTTCGATCGCGGCCAGCGCGAACGGCGACAGCGCCTGGTTCAGCGCGAAGTTGTCCTGGAGGTCGACGGTCAGCCGGTAGCGGCGGCCCTCGGCGTCCGGCTCCGGCAGCTTCTCGACCACGCCGGACTGGAGGAGCCCGCGGAAGATGGAGAGCGCCCGGAGGATGTGCTTGAGCTGCGCCTTGCGCGACTCGTGGTTGTCCTCCAGCAGGTGCCGCATCGCCCCGAAGAAATCAGACCCGGCAGCGTCTCCTCGTCGGTTCAGGACGTTGAGGATCATCGCGTGGCTGACCGAGAACGTCGACGTCAGCTGCTCCGGCTCGGCCGCGACCAGGCGGTCGAACGTCTTGTCGCTCCACGACACGAAGCCCTCGGGGGCCTTCGTGCGCACGACCCGCTTCAGCTTCTTCGGGTCGTCACCCGCCTTCGCGACGCGCTTCGCGTTCTCCACCTCGTGGTCGGGCGCCTGCACGACCACGGTCCCCACCGTGTCGTAGCCCGCCCGGCCGGCGCGGCCCGCGATCTGGTGGAACTCGCGCGCCTTGAGGATCCGGGTGCGCGTGCCGTCGTACTTGCTCAGCGCGGTGAACAGCACCGTGCGGATCGGCACGTTGATGCCGACGCCGAGGGTGTCTGTGCCGCAGATGACCTTCAGCAGACCGGCCTGCGCCAGCTGCTCCACGAGCCTGCGGTACTTCGGCAGCATGCCCGCGTGGTGCACGCCGATGCCGTGCCGCACGATCCGCGACAGCGTCTTGCCGAAGCCGGAGGTGAAGCGGAACCCGCCGATCATCGCCGCGATGGCGTCCTTCTCGGCGCGCGTGGACACGTTCACGCTCATCAGCGCCTGCGCGCGCTCCAGCGCGGACGCCTGGGTGAAGTGCACGACGTAGATCGGCGCTTCCCGGCCGTGCAGCAGCTCCTCGATCGTCTCGTGCAGCGGCGTCGTCACGTACTGGAAGTTCAGCGGCACCGGCCGGTCGACCGACCGCACGACGGCCGTGGGCCGCTCGGTGCGCCGGGACAGGTCCTTCTCGAAGAACGTGACGTCGCCCAGCGTCGCCGACATCAGCAGGAACTGCGCCTTGGGCAGCTCGATCAGCGGCACCTGCCACGCCCAGCCGCGCTCGGGCTCGGAGTAGAAGTGGAACTCGTCCATCACGACCTGGCCGACCTCGGCCTCCGCGCCGTCGCGCAGGGCGATGTTCGCCAGGATCTCGGCCGTGCAGCAGATGATCGGCGCGGTGTCGTTGACGCTCGCGTCACCGGTCAGCATGCCGACGTTGCTCGGCCCGAAGATGTCGCACAGCGCGAAGAACTTCTCCGACACCAGCGCCTTGATGGGCGCGGTGTAGAAGGTTCTCTTGCCCTCGGCCAGCGCGGCGAAGTGCGCCCCCGTGGCGACCAGGCTCTTCCCGGACCCGGTGGGGGTGCTCAGGATGACGTTCGAGCCGGAGACCAGCTCGATCAGCGCCTCCTGCTGCGCCGGGTAGAGCTGGAGCCCCCGTTCCGCCGCCCAGGAGGCGAACGTGTCGAAGAGCAGGTCGGGGTCGGGGGTGGCCGGAAGCCGATCGGTGAGAGTCATCGCAGGTCGGATCATAGGTGAGACCGCGCGACCCGGCGGCGGCCACCGCCGGGCGAACGTGTGGGATTCTCGGGTGTGACCGATCGCCACCTGGACGACCTGCGTCGGACGGCACGAGCGGCCCTGCCCGATCCCGCGGCGTACCGCGAGGAGTTGGGCGCGCCGAAGGCGGACCTGGTCGACCTGCTCGCCGCCGAACGCGGGCTGGTGCTGGTGGGGGAGCCGGGCGCGGGGAAGACCACCGCGCTGCACCGCCTCGCCGCCGACCTGCTGGATGACGACGGCGGACCGGTCCCGATCGTGCTGTCGCTGTCCGCGGGCAGTTGGCGGGTCGAGCCGCACCTGCTGAGCGGCCTGCGCTGGGCGAGCGCGCAGGACGTCGTGCCCGTCGACGAGTGGGACACCGAGGCGCTGGAACGCGCGCAGCGGCTGGCCGTGGCGAAGCTCGAACAGGTCGACCACGCCGTGGACACCGCCGTCGACTGGCTGGCCGGCGACGTGGCCCGGCTCTACCGGGCGCCCGCTCGGCGGGTGGCGGAGTGGTTGCGGGAGACGCCCAGCCCGGTCGTGCTGCTGCTCGACGGGCTGGACGAGATCCGGCACGCCGACGACCGCCGCCGCTGCGTCGAGGCGCTGTCCCTGCTCAAGAGGCGGCTCTCCACCGGGATGGTCGTCTGCGCCCGCGAGGACCCCGGCGGGCTGGGCGCGGTGGTGGAGATCCCGCCGCTGAGCGCCGAGGCCGTCGACACCCGCCTCGCCGACGCCGGGCTCACGGCGCTGCGCGAGGCGTGCCTGCGCGACGAGGCGCTGGTGGACGTGCTGGCCACGCCCCTGGCGCTGACCCTGGCCGTCGACGGCTACCGCGACCGCGCGGTCACCGACACCGAGGTCGACCTGCTCAAGGCGGGCGGCCTCGACCGGTTGTGGGAGGTGGGCCTGCCCTCCGAGGCCGCGTCGCTGCGCGGACTGGCCCGGCTCATGGAGCAGGGCGACCGGGACGTGTTCACCGTCGAGTCGCTGAACCTCGCGTGGGTGCGCCGCGCGGGCCTGCGGCCGGTCCGGTCACCCGCCGTGTGGCTGTACGCCGTGCTGGCGCTGGTCGCGTCGGTCGGCGTGGTCGCGTTCGTCGCGCGGGCCACGGACCTCGGCTTCGCGGTGCTGTGCGCGGTCGTCCTGGTCGGTTCGGCGACCGCGCAGGCGTACACCGCCCGCAACGCCACCGACCGCCGCGCGTCCCGGCTCGACCTCGGCGACTTCGTGGCCACGAGGTGGACGCTGGACTGGCGCACGGGCTTCACCGCGCTCACCACGTGCGCGTTGACGGGCCTGGTCATGGGTGCTTCCGTCGGCATCTTCGGCGGTGCCGCGGGCTTGGCGCTCGGCGTCCTGCCGGGCATCGCCGCCGGCCTCGCGGTCGGCGTGGTGAGCCTCCCGAGCCGGGCCGCCGCCCGTCCTCGGCGCAGCGCCCCCGGCTGGACCCTCGCCGTGCGCCTGGTCGCCGGGGTGCTCGGCCTCGCGGCGGCGCTGGCGCTCTCGTTCGCCGTGCTGGTGCTGGTGGACGACCTGTTCACGCCCTACCTCCACCACCTGATGCTGGCCACGACGACGGGCGTGTGGCTCGCGGCGTTCGCCGTGTCGCTGCACGGCTGGTGGAGCCACCGGCTCGCGGTGAAGACCGTGACCCGCGCGGGCGTCCTGCCCGACGACCTGGACGCGTTCGTGGCGGCGGGTGTGCTGCGGGAGGCGCCGGACGGCTACGCGTTCGCCCACCGCACGCTGCGCACGCACCTCGGTACTTTACCTTCCGGATGGTAAAGTAAATCGGGTGAACGCACGACAACGGATCCTGGACGGCGCCCTCGACCTGCTGCGCGCCGAGGGCGGCGGGAACCTCACCCTGGACGCGGCCGCGAAGCAGGTGGGCCTGACCAAGCCGGGGCTGATGTACCACTTCCCGACCAAGGAAGCGCTGATGCTCGCCGTCGTCGACCACGTGGCCGACCGGTGGGAGCGGATGCTCCTCGACGCCCTGGGCCGACCGCCCGCGGAGGCCTCGCCGCGGCAGCGGATCCGCGCCTACGTCGAGGTCGCGGTGACCGGTGAGCTGGACCGCGCGGACTTCGCCATCTGCTCCGAGGCGTTCTACCAGGACACCCTCGGCGTGGTCTGGAGCCGCCGCTTCGCACCGTGGGTGACGCTGCCCGCGGACCTGCCCGACGCCGAGCGGGGCAGGCTCACCGCCGCGCGCCTGCTGGCCGACGGGTACTGGATGGCGGCCGCCACCGACGTCCTGCCCGTGCCGGACCGCGACCGGGCCGCCCTGCTGGCCGTCGTGGACGAGCTGGTGACGCCGTGAGGAAGTGGCTGCTCCTGGTGTCGGCGATCCTGCTGGAGGTCAGCGGCACCCTGGCGCTGCGGGCGGCCCTCGACCACGCGGCCTGGTACGCCGTGGTGGCGATCGGGTACGCGGGGGCGTTCGGCGCGCTGACGTTCGTGCTGCGCGCGGGCCTCGGCCTCGGCGTCGCGTACGGCATCTGGGCGGCGTCGGGGGTCGCCCTCACCGCCGTGCTCGCGTCCGCCCTGTTCGGCGACCAGCTGACCGCGACGATGGGGCTGGGCATCGTGCTGGTCATCGGCGGTGTGCTCTGCGTCGAGCTCGGCTCCCAGGCCGCGCACGCCCGTGCCGGGGGGAGCGGGTCGTGAGCTGGGTGTACCTGGCGCTCGCGATCGTCACCGAGGTCGCCGCGACCCTGTCGCTGCGCATGGCGTCGCAGGGCCGCGCCCTCTGGTACGTCCCGGTCGGCGTCGGCTACCTGGTCGCGTTCACCATGCTCACCCTCGCCCTGGGCGAGGGCATCCCGGTCGGCGTCGCGTACGGCATCTGGGCCGCGGTCGGCGTCGCGCTGACCGCCGTCGCGTCGCGGGTGCTGTTCAAGGAGCCGCTGACCAGGGTGATGGGGCTGGGCATCGGGCTGATCATCGCGGGCGTGCTGCTGATCGAACTCGGCGGCGCGCACTAGTCCAGGCGGAAGCCGTACGGGAGTTCGAGGCGGTGCGCGGCGAGGAGTTCGGTGTCCGCGAGGATCTCGCGGGTCGGACCGTCGGCCACGACCACGCCGTCGTCGATCACCACGCTGCGGGTGCACAGCTGGAGCGCGTACGGCAGGTCGTGCGTGACCATCAGCATCGTGCGGTCCAGGCCGAGCAGCACCTCGGCCAGCTCGCGGCGGGCCACCGGTTCCAGGTTCGCCGACGGCTCGTCCAGCACGAGGATCTCCGGGTCGCACGCGAGCACGGTCGCGAGCGCGACCCGTCGGCGTTGGCCACCGGACAGGTGCAGCGGTGACCGGTCGGCGAAGTCGCCCATGCCCACGGCGTCCAGCGCCTTCCGGACGCGGGCGTCCAACTCCTCGCCGCGCAGGCCGAAGTTCGCCGGCCCGAACGCCACGTCCTGGCGGGCCGTCGGCATGAACAGCTGGTCGTCGGGGTCCTGGAACACGACGCCGACGCGGCGGCGGATCTCCTTGAGGTTCGCCTTGTCGACCGGCATCCCGGCGACCTCGATCCGGCCGGACCCACCGCTGATCACCCCGTTGAGGTGCATGACGAACGTGGTCTTGCCCGCGCCGTTCGGCCCGAGCAGCGCGACCCGCTCGCCGGGCTGGACGCGGAGGTTCACGCCGAACAGCGCCTGGTGGCCGTCCGGGTACGCGTACGCCAGGTGCTCGACCAGCAGCGCCGCCGTCCCGGACTCGGCCACCCGGACGGGCTGGGGACTGCTGGACCCGGTCATCTCCGGCATCGTGCCAGTCCACCCGCGCGACACCATCGCCAGGTGCACCCGCTCGCCGCGTTCGTAGGAGCGGATGAACAGGCTGCCGACGCCGCGCGCGGTCGCGCCGACCTGCCAGAGGAAGCGCGGGTCGTGGCCGCGGGAGATGCGCGCGATCCGCATCCGCTGGGCCTCGCCGACGATCACCTCTCCGTAGCGCAGCATCAGCGTCGCGATGGTGATCAGCACCGACGGCGTGCGCAGGCGTTGCAGCCCGAGCAGGAGGTCGTGCGGGGCGGTCGTCGCGGCCAGCGTCAACGACACCAGCACGCCGAGCGTGCCCTTCGCCAGGATGTTCCACCCGGCCAGCGCGCCCTCGACGGACACCGCGACGCCGAGGAAGTCGACGCGCCTGCCGTGGCCGACCAGCGGCAGCAGGACCGCGAGGACGACGAACGGCAGTTCGATCAGCGAGCGGGAGGCGAACCAGCTCACCGGGACCCGCGCGACCCACCACACGGTCACGATCGCGAGCAGGTAGACGCCGAACGCCCAGAACGCCTCGCGCGGTGTCGCCACCACGCACAGCACGGCCACGAACGCGCCGACGATCTTCAGCTGCGGCGCCAGCCGGTGCACCGGCGAGTCGCCCGCCCGGTGCAGGACCCCGTGGCCGTGCCCGGCGCCCACTACTTCCCTTGGGGAGAACGCTTGCGCAGCAACCAGAACAGCCCGCCCGCGAGCACGAGCGTCACGACCACGCCGAGGATGCCCGCCACACCGGTGAACCGGTCGTCGCCGCCCACCGCGTAGTCCGCGAACAGCGAGCCGCTCATCGGGCTCTCCTTCGCGTGCTCCGCGATGCCGTGCACCTCGGTCACGTGGTCCAGGCCGTCGGGGTTGGAGTTCGCGAAGTACGACACCACCCCGGCCAGCAGGAGCGAGACGACCGCGAACCCGACGAAGAACCGCTTCACGCCCTCAACTCCAACTTCTGCTCGGTCCCGCGCAGCAGGTAGACCAGGTCGGGCCGGACCGCCGTCACGGCCGTCACCGTCGCCGC
>DATMCA010001350.1:0-7847 GCA_035559015.1 Umezawaea sp.
CAGAAACCCAATAACCCCGGCCCCGACACCCACAAAGGGCTCCCGGCCTAATTCTCACCAGCCTGACCGGCCCCCGGCCTCAACTCAGCCCCGGCCTCACCGGCAGTCAACGGCCCCCGGCCTCAACCCAACCCCGTGACCAACCCGCGGCCCACCTGCCCTTCCAACCCTTCCCCCGGCCACACCCCGATGCTTTTGCGCCTCATGGCCGTTTTGGTTTGTCAAGGCATCTTTCCCGCCTTGACAAACCAAAACGGCCATGGAGACACTTGCGCAATCGGGGTTGAGCCCCAGGATCAAGACCCAATACCCCGGCAGGGCTTGGTCCGCAGATCCGACACATAGTCATCCGGCGCCCCAGCAGCCTCAGCCGCATCAGCCACCACCCCCAGGTACCGCGCCGAGGGCAGCCCCCCTTCGTACGCGTCCAACACGTACAGCCAGGCGACCACGGACCCCTCCAACGTCTGCACCCTCAACCGGATCTTCTTGTACAGACCCAGCGCCCCTTCCCACCGGTCCAACCGCGACTCGTCCCGCGGTGACACGTCGTAGAGAACGGCGAAGGTCTGGGAATCGGGGTCTTCGACGATGGTGGCGAGCGCGCCCTCCCAGCCGAGGTCCTCGCCACCGAACGACAGACGCCATCCAGCGAGCCAGCCAGTCCCCGCCATCGGGGAGTAGGGGGCTCGCTCCATCATCTGGTTCGGATCCATGTTCGACCCGTACGCGGCATAGAGCGGCACGACCGACAGCCTAGCGACACGGCGATCACCTTGAGGAACACAAGACCGGACGACACGGACAACGACCCGACCGCGTACGGTTGTGCGCGGCCGTTGCCGCTGTCTGAGGAGGATCTCGCGTGACCCGCATCGTCATCATGGGCGGCGGCCCCGCAGGCTATGAAGCCGCTCTCGTCGCAGCTCAGCACGGGGCCGAAGTCACGGTCGTGGAAAGCGACGGCGTCGGTGGCGCCTGCGTCCTCTACGACTGCGTTCCGTCCAAGACGTTCATCGCGTCCGCCGGTGGTCGCAGCGCCTTCCGCAACGCCGGTGAGCTGGGCATTCACACCGACGACAACGCCGCCGAGGTCGATCTTCCGGTTGTACACGGTCGAGTGAAGGGCCTTGCGCTCGCGCAGTCCGCCGACATCCGGGCGCGGCTCCAGCGCGAGGGTGTCCGGATCGTCAACGGCACCGCCAAGTTCTGCGACGACACGCGCGGTCTGGCGCAGCACCGCGTGGTGGTCGACTCGAACGGTGAGATCGAGACGTTGTCGGCCGACGTGGTGTTGATCGCCACAGGTGCGACCCCGCGCGTGTTGCCCGGTGCCGAGCCGGACGGGAAGCGCGTCCTGGACTGGCGGCAGATCTACGACCTCCCCGAGCTCCCCGAGCACCTGGCCGTCATCGGCTCCGGTGTCACGGGTGTCGAGTTCGCCTCCTCGTACACCGAGCTGGGCGTCAAGGTCACGATGGTGTCCAGCCGCGACCGCGTGCTCCCGCACGAGGACGCGGACGCCGCCGCGGTGCTGGAGGACGTGTTCGCCGAGCGCGGTACGACCGTGGTCAAGCACGCGCGGGCGGACAAGGTGGAGAACGTCGGCGACAGCGTGAAGATCCACCTGGAGGACGGCCGCGTAATCGAGGCCAGCCACGCCCTGATGGCGGTCGGCTCGGTCCCGAACACCACCGACATCGGCCTGGACAAGATCGGCATCGAGCTGGGTCGCGGCGGGTACATCCCGGTCGACCGGGTGTCGCGCACGAACGTGTCCGGCGTCTACGCGGCGGGCGACTGCACCGGGCTGATGCTGCTCGCGTCGGTCGCGGCCATGCAGGGCCGGATCGCGATGTGGCACGCGCTGGGCGAGGGCGTCAGCCCGATCAAGCTCAAGACGGTCGCCGCGAACGTGTTCACCAACCCGGAGATCGCGAACGTCGGCATCAGCCAGCACGCGATCGACTCCGGCAAGGTCCCGGCCCGCACGATCATGCTGCCGCTCGCCACGAACCCCCGCGCCAAGATGGAGGGTCTGCGCCGCGGTTTCGTGAAGCTGTTCTGCCGCCCCGCCACCGGCGTGGTCATCGGCGGTGTCGTGGTCGCCCCGAACGCCAGCGAGCTGATCCTGCCGATCGCTCTCTCCGTGCAGAACCAGCTCACCGTCGAGGACCTGGCCACCACGTTCTCCGTGTACCCGTCGCTCTCGGGCTCCATCACCGAATCCGGCCGCCAACTCATGCGGCACGACGACTTGGATTAGGACCTACCGACGCGGCCTCGCACGCGAGGCCGCGTCGGAGCAGCGGCCGTGTCTCAGTCCTTGTCTACCCAGTCCAGGGTCCGGGTCACGGCCTTCTTCCAGTTCTTGTACTCGCGGGCGCGCTGGTCCTCGTCCATCGACGGGTCCCACTGCTTGTCCTGCGCCCAGTTCTCGCGGATGTCGTCCTCGCTCTTCCAGAACCCGACCGCGAGCCCGGCCGCGTAGGCCGCGCCCAGCGCCGTCGTCTCCGCGACGACCGGCCGGATCACCGGCACGCCGAGGATGTCCGCCTGGAACTGCATCAGCAGCTCGTTGACGACCATGCCGCCGTCGACCTTCAGCGACGTCAGCGCCACCCCGGAGTCGGCGTTCATGGCGTCGATGACCTCGCGGGACTGGAAGGCCGTGGCCTCCAGGACCGCGCGGGCCAGGTGGCCCTTGTTGACGTACCGGGTGAGGCCGACGATCGCGCCGCGCGCGTCGGACCGCCAGTACGGCGCGAACAGGCCGGAGAACGCGGGCACGAAGTACGCGCCGCCGTTGTCCTCCACCGACCGCGCGTGCTCCTCGATCTCGGCGGCCGTGCCGATCATGCCGAGGTTGTCCCGCAGCCACTGCACCAGCGACCCGGTGACCGCGATGGAGCCCTCCAGCGCGTACACCGTGGCGTTCTCGCCGATCTTGTAGCAGACCGTCGTGAGCAGGCCGTTGTTGCTGAGCACCTTCTCCGTGCCCGTGTTGAGCAGCACGAAGTTGCCGGTGCCGTAGGTGTTCTTGGCCTCGCCGGGCGACAGGCAGGCCTGGCCGAACGTCGCCGCCTGCTGGTCGCCGAGGATGCCCGCGATGGGCAGCCCCGCCAGAGCACCGCGTTCGCGGACCTGCCCGTAGACCTCCGAGGAGGACTTGATCTCCGGCAGCATCGAGACGGGGATCTTCATGTCGGCCGCGATGGACTCGTCCCAGGTCAGCGTGTCCAGGTCCATCAGCAGCGTGCGGGAGGCGTTCGTCGGGTCGGTGACGTGCACACCGCCGTCGGCACCGCCGGTCATGTTCCACAGCACCCACGTGTCCATGTTGCCGAACAGCAGGTCACCGGCTTCGGCCTTGGCGCGGGCGCCGTCGACGTTGTCCAGGATCCAGCGGACCTTGGGGCCGGAGAAGTAGGTCGCCAGCGGCAGACCGGTCTTGTCGCGGTACCGCTCCTGCCCGCCGCCCAAGGCCTCCAGCTCCTGGCAGATCTTGTCCGTGCGGGTGTCCTGCCAGACGATCGCGTTGTAGACGGGCTTGCCGGTGGTCCTGTCCCACACCACCGCGGTCTCGCGCTGGTTGGTGATGCCGACCGCGACGATGTCGCCCGTGGTCAGGTCCGCCTTGGCGAGCGCCCCCGCGGCGACCTGGCGGGTGTTCGACCAGATCTCCTCCGGGTCGTGCTCGACCCACCCCGCCTTCGGGAAGATCTGCTCGTGCTCCTTCTGGTCGACCGAGACGACCCGTCCGGAGTGGTCGAAGATCATGCACCTGGTCGAGGTGGTGCCCTGGTCGATCGCGGCCACGTACTGGGTCATGCGAGGTGTCCTCTCATCTTCTTCAGACCGGGAGTACCAGGTAGAGCAGGGCTGCCAGCGCACCGCCGACGAGCGGGCCGACGACCGGGATCCAGGAGTAGCCCCAGTCCGGGTCGGCCTTGCCCTTGATGGGCATCAGGAACGCGTAGGCGATGCGGGGACCGAGGTCGCGGGCCGGGTTGATGGCGTACCCCGTCGGACCGCCGAGCGAGGTGCCGATCACCAGGACGACGAACGCGACACCGGCGTAGCCGAGCGCGGAGTTGCCCAGCTGGGGCAGTCCCCCCTCGGCCATCTTCGCGCCGGGGCTGAGCAGGATCCACGCCACCAGCACGAACGTGCCGATGATCTCCGTGACGAGGTTCCACGGGGTGTTCCGGATGGTCGGCGCGGTGGAGAAGATCCCGAGCGTGCCACCCGGCTCGTCGTGCGCGTCGAACTGGAGCTTGTAGGTGGCCCAGGTGAGCATCGCGCCGATGATCGCGCCGACCATCTGGCCCGCGAAGTAGACGGGGACGTCGGCCCATTCGGTCTTGCCGCTGATGGCCAGCCCCAGGGTGACCGCGGGGTTGAGGTGGGCACCGCTCTGCGCGGCGACGCTCGCGCCGGTGAAGACGGCGAAAGCCCAGCCGACGTTGATGAAGAGGGTGCCCGCACCGTTGCCGTTGGTGTTGCGGAGCACGTGGTTTGCGACGACAGCGGTACCGAGCAAGATCAATATCGCGGTGCCGAGGGTTTCCCAGACGAAGATCGAACCTGCACTCACTCGCCAGCCTCCTCGCCGTGTGGCGGACAGGGCTGGGAGGCGCGTTCGAGCTCGGGTTCGGCCGCGCTGCCCACCCCGTGATGCGACCTGACGCTAACCGCCGGACTGATCGGTTGTCTATGGTCGGATCGTCGGTTCGGGCCGTTCCAGGGTCGTTCGCTCCTGGTCAGCAGACCACAAACCGTTAGAGCGCGCCAACGCGGCGCCCACGATCCCCGAATGTCCGTACCTACGGGTAACGTGCGGGGAGTCAACAGCAGGTCAGCGCAGGGAGGCGTCCGTCGTGGCCACGCGCAAGCCCCGAGAAGCAGCGGTGCACGAGCAAACCGAGACCGAGGTCGAGGCGGCCGTCACCGGTCGCATGGGGCCTCTGGAACGCGAGGAGTCCTGGCGACGCCTGGAGACCGAGACCTTCGACGTCGTCATCGTCGGCGGCGGCGTGGTCGGGGTCGGAGCCGCGCTGGACGCCGCGACGCGGGGCCTGAGAGTGGCGCTCGTCGAAGCCCGCGACCTGGCCTCCGGCACGTCGAGCCGGTCCAGCAAGCTGTTCCACGGCGGCCTCCGCTACCTCGAACAGCTGGAGTTCGGCCTGGTCCGCGAAGCCCTCCGGGAACGCGAGCTGATGCTGAACCGGATCGCCCCGCACCTGGTCAAGCCGGTGGCGTTCCTCTACCCGCTGACCAAGCGCGTGTGGGAGCGGCCGTACACCGCGGCGGGCCTGTTCCTCTACGACTCCATGGGCGGCAGGCGGTCCGTCCCCGGCCAGAAGCACCTGACCAAGGCGGGCGCGCTGCGCATGGTGCCCGCGTTGAAGCGGGACGCGCTGATCGGCGGCATCCGCTACTTCGACGCCCAGGCCGACGACGCCCGCCACACCATGATGGTCGGCCGCACCGCCGCGCACTACGGCGCCGTCGTGCGGACGTCCACCCAGGTCGTCGACTTCCTGCGCGAGGCCGACCGCGTCTCGGGCGTCCGCGTCCGCGACGTCGAGGACGGCCGCGAGACGGACGTCCGGGCGCACGCCGTGATCAACGCCACGGGCGTGTGGACCGACGAGCTCCAGCGGCTCTCCGGCAGCCGCGGCCGGTTCCGCGTGCGCGCCAGCAAGGGCGTGCACATCGTGGTCGCGCGCGACCGGATCGTGTCGGAGTCCGGCATGATCCTGCGCACCGAGAAGTCCGTCCTGTTCGTCATCCCGTGGCGCAACCACTGGATCGTCGGCACCACCGACACGGACTGGAACCTCGACCTCGCGCACCCCGCGGCCACCCGCGCGGACATCGACTACATCCTCGAACACGTGAACTCGGTCCTCGCGACCCCGTTGACGCACGACGACATCGAAGGCGTCTACGCGGGCCTCCGCCCGCTGCTCGCGGGCGAGAACGAGTCCACGTCGAAGCTGTCGCGCGAACACGCCGTGGCACGGGTCTCCCCCGGCCTCGTAGCCATCGCGGGCGGCAAGTACACGACGTACCGGGTCATGGGCGCGGACGCGATCGACGCCGCGTCGGTCGACGTGCCCGGCCGCATCCAACCGTCCATCACGGACAAGGTGCCGCTGGTGGGCGCGGACGGCTACCACGCGCTGGTGAACCAGGCCGACCAGCTGGCGACCCGCTACGGCCTCCACCCGTACCGCGTGCGCCACCTGCTCGACCGCTACGGCTCGCTGGTGCACGAGGTGCTGGGCCTGTCGCGGGACAACCCGGACCTGCTCAAGCCGATCCCCGGCTCGCCGGACTACCTCCAGGTCGAGGCGTACTACGCGGTCAGCCACGAGGGCGCGCTGCACCTGGAGGACGTGCTCACCAGGCGGACCCGCATCTCGATCGAGTACCCGCACCGCGGCGTCGAGAGCGCCGAACCGGTCGCACGCCTCGTCGCGGGTGTGCTCGGCTGGGACGAGGAGCAGATCAAGCGCGAGGTCGAGGTCTACAACTCGCGGGTCGAGGCGGAACGTGAGTCGCAGGCGCAGCCGAACGACGAGTCGGCGGACGGCGTCCGTTCGGCGGCACCGGAAGCACGTCCGCAACTCATCGAACCGGTGTCCTGATTCGTTGCACCGCGGCGCTCGGTTGACCTAAAGCTGTCACGTGCCCCGCCGGGAGTTCGGCAAGGGCCTTTCCCGGGGCAGGATCCGCTGATGAGTTCACCGTTCGACTGGCAGGTGTCCTTCGGCCACGGTGTCGCTTCCGGCGACCCGTGGCCGGACGGCGTCCTGCTGTGGACGCGGGTGACGACCGGCCTACCCGTCGTGAGCGTCACCTGGGAGGTCTCCCGGACGCTCACGTTCGAACGCCCGGTGACGGCGGGCATGGCCCTCGCCACCGCGGGCCGCGACCACACCGTCAAGGTCGCGGTGACCGGGCTGAGACCGAGGACCGCTTACTACTACCGGTTCCGGGTAGGCGGTGTGGTCTCGGAGACCGGCCGCACGACGACCGCGCCCCAGGACGAGTGCGACCTGCTGCGCTTCGGCGTCCTGCGCGGCCAGGCCCACGCCCAACTGGCCCAGCGGGGCGGCCTCGACGCGGTGCTCCAGGTCGGTGCGCTCCCCACCGACAAGCGCATGCTGGCCAGGCACCTGACCAACCCGGACGTCCGGCGGCTGCACGCCGCCCACCCGGTCGTCGTGGCGGGCACGGCACACCTCGACTGGCAGCCGGTGCGCGACGGCCGCCGCTTCCGCGGTCTCACGTTCGGCAGGCTGGTGGACGTCATCGTCCTGGACCAGCGCACCGGGTCCGACCTCGAACAGCGGGAGTGGCTGGCCGAGGGCGTGCGCGACAGCGACGCCACCTGGAAGCTCATCACCGCCAACGCGCTGGACGGCGAGGCCGTGGCGGAGGTGCTCCGCGAGGCCGGTGAGCCGAACGTCGTCCTGATCTCCGACGCGGCCTGCGAGGAGGACTCCGGCGCGGTGCTGGAGGTCACGCCCGCCGAGGTCCGGGTGAACGGCCCCGCGGGCCGCCCGGTGCGGGTGAAGCCCAGGTCCACGCCCTAGCGGAGGCCCCATCGGGGGAACTCCCGGCCGTGGTCGGCGGTCATCGGGGAAGCCGAACGCCGTTCTCGCTCGGGAACCGCGGGGGTCCCCGAGCGATCACCCCGTTACCTTTTTCGTGGCTCCTGACAAGGAGCCGTGGTCGCCAGGTCCGGCATGACTGACGCCCCCAGTCGAACCCATGATCCGGGGGGTGGTGTCACCGGACCTGGTGGCATCGAAGGACCGCTGATAGGGACACGG
>DATMCA010001351.1:0-2755 GCA_035559015.1 Umezawaea sp.
GATGCCGACCGGGACGCCCGCTGGTGGAACGTGCAGTGGGCGCGGGCGGCCCTCACCGACGAATGGCGGGCCACCGAGGCCCGCCCGTACGACGCCTCCATGTGGACCGTCACGTACAAGCCGTTCGGCTACGCGGAACGGTGGCGCTACCTCATCGAGGTCAACGCCTCCATCCAGGTCGGCGACCACGTGGTCGCCCTCAACTACGGCCTGTCGAGCGAGACCCGCTGGACCGCCATGCGCCTGTGGGCCGACCTGATCGGGGGGGCGACGGTCCGGCTGGTGGTGCGCTGATGCCCCACGAGCCGACCCAGGCGTGCGAGCAGGACCACTGCTACTGGCACAACGAGGACGAGCCGGCCACGGGAGTGGCTGACGGCGTGCTGTGCCATGAGTGTCTGCACTGGTTTCCGACGGTGCAGGCGGTGCGGGAGTGCGAGGCCGAGTTGCGTGTGCGGCTCGGCCTGCCCCTCAAGGTCATCACCGATGACGAACTGACCTCGTGCCCGCTGTGCGGGCACAGCTTCTAGAAGGAGAGATCGTGAAGAAGATCCTTGCCGTTGTGGCGGCCCTGGCCGCCCTCGTCCTGACCAGCGCGAGCGCCTGCGAGAAGGCGTACGACGACATCATGCGGGTGCTGGGCGCGACGCCTGGCACGTTCACCAACTACGGCGCCGATGGGCAGGTCGTGTTTGAGGCCCGCTGTGCGAGCTTGGCGTTCACACGCGACACCGAGTACGACCGCTACAACGCGGACGGCAAGATGATTGAGAACTCCTCGGTCATCAAGGTCAACTGCGGCAACGCCCTGTTCTCCACCGTCGGGTTCACCTCGGTCTACGTCACTGACGGGGCCAAGGACAACCTCATGGCCAACTCGCAGCAGTTCGCCGACCTGCGCGTCCACAACAACAACCGCAGCGTGCCCCTGATCAACTTCCTGTGGCGTGACGTGAAGAACCTGTTCACCGGCACCCACCGGGTTGCGCAGGTGTGCGACCAGAACAACAACCCCATCCTGGCGTTCGCCTCCAAGCACGTGACCGGCTACGCCACCGACGTGGACAAGTCGACCATGTTCAAGCTGGACGACGACAACAACGACGGCTACGTGTGGATCTCGCGCGGCTCGTACACCGTGCTCGACACGGTGCTCCTGAACTCGGCCATCTCATGAACTGGCCGCAGGCGTTCGTCGCCGCCGTTGGCATCGTGGGGTTCGTCTTCCTGCTCCTCGGGCTGGTGTTCCTGGGCACCGTCGAGGTCACCTGGAAGAAGACCACCACGCGGCCGGTCCAGCCGGCCAAGCGCGACCCCGCCAACGACATCGGCCCGGACGGCACGCCGCGATGAGCACCGACGCCGCCAGCGCGCTGCTCGGGCCGGGCCTGATCCTGTTCGGTCTGGCCGTGCTCGCGCTGCTGTGCGTGCTCGTCGCCAGAACGGTCAACGGCCGTGGGTAGGCGCTTCAACGAGCCGGCGTGGGACCGGTTTGTGGACCGGCTTCGCGATGAGCGGATCGAGGCCGGCCTCACGCAGGATGACGTGGCCGAATACCTGGGCACGTCCCAGAGCGCGATCTCGGAGTGGGAACGCCACCTCGCCCACCCAGGCGTCGGGTACGTCGACCGGTGGGCCGGCCTGTTCGGCCTGCACCTCGACTTCGTGGAGGGAGGTGAACAGGATGGCTAAGGGCGGCAGCACACCTGCACCGCACAGCGGGGCCGGTGATGCCGGGTCGGGCAGGCCGGTGGAGGGCAAGCCGATCGGCAACAAGGATCCGGGCAAGCGGGGCCTGGGCAAGACCCAGGACCAGATGAAGAACGAGTGAGGTGCGGGGCCGGCGCAAGCCGGCCCTCCCTGGCCACGTAGCTCAACGGCAGAGCGGGCGCCTCTAAAGCGCACGGTTGCGGGTTCGAGTCCCGTCGTGGCCCCTCGGAAAGATGGCGTCAAGCGGCTGCCCGGGAAAGGGGACGATCCAGCCGTAAGGTCAGGCCGCACCCCGAATTGGTGCGGAAGGGTCTTTCACCCCGGGTTCCTTTCTGGCCCTGGTGCCTGGCCTGCGCCAGCGGGGGCCTCCCGTCCCGTGCGGCTCATTGGGAGGCTCCCCGCAACCCCTGTCGTGATACGGTAGACACGCAGCCGGCCCGGGGGGCTGGCTGCGTCACGGCCCTCAGGTGTAACCAGAGCACGCGCCCCTTCGGGGGGCGAAGGCGAGGTGCGATTCCTCGGGGGGCCCCAGATGCTCGGGCCACGTAGTCGTGGATAGGGCGCAGCGGGAAGATCGCCCTCGGGCGGCCCCGGGTTGACAACTCCAGAGGTGCCCGGTGCGTAGGGCACGGTTACTTCACTGTTAATGAAGTGGTCCGGGTTCGAGTCCCGGCTGGGCCCCTGGGTCCTGTGGCGTAACTGGCAGCGCACTAGCTCTCCGAGCCCGCCTTGATCTCGGGCACCACTGGACACGGAACGGCCCCGAGCGTGAAGCTCGGGGCCGTTTTCGTTGGTGTCTCGCGCGGGCCCGTCAAGCGGGCTCCAGCTTACGGGGTCATCTCCTCGATGACCGGAGACTCCAGGACGACGGCAGCGACGCCACCAGCAACGGCGTCGATGCTGTCCGACCCGAAGATCTCCGGGTTGGCCGAGTCGGCCACGGTGACGAGCGTCGAGCCGACGCCCACGAACTTGACGAGCAGTTCGTCCTTGCCCGAGGCGGTGCCGGAGGTCGCCTCGATGATCTCGGCGGTGGCGACCGACG
>DATMCA010001352.1:0-5950 GCA_035559015.1 Umezawaea sp.
GCCGCGCTCGACGGCACCGGCATCCCCCACGCCTACCTCACCTTCGAGGGCGAGCAGCACGGCTTCCGCAAGGCCGAGACCATCACCGCCGCCGTCGAGGCCGAACTCTCCTTCTACGGCCAGGTCTTCGGCTTCACTCCCCCCGACGTGCCCGTGCTGGAGCTGCGTAGGTGACCCACCCCCCACCACCGCTGCGGCCGGGCGACCGGGTCACCGTCATCGCCCCGGCCGGGCCCGTCCACACCGGACTCCTCACCGCCGGAACCGCCGTCCTCCGCACCTGGGGACTCGACGTCCGCGTCGCACCCCACGTCCACGACGTCCACCCGACGCTGCCCTACCTCGCCGGGCACGACACCGACCGCGCCCGCGACCTCACCGACGCCTGGCACAACCCTGACGTCAAAGCCGTCATCAGCGCCCGCGGCGGCTACGGCAGCCAACGCCTCCTCGACCACGTCGACTGGACCTCGCTCGGCCCGGCGAAGCACTTCACCGGATCCAGCGACACCACCGCACTGCACTCCGCGTTCACCAGCGCGAGCTACCCCACGCACTTCGGCCCGATGATCGGCACCACCGCCTTCGTGCACGACGCGCAGGCCCAGGAAAACCTGCGCCGCAGCCTCTTCGACCCGCCGACCGTCCTCACCGGACCCCGCGCCACCCCCCTCGTCCCCGGCAAGGCACGGGGCACCACCACCGGCGGAACCCTCACCCTGCTGGACACCGGCACGCCCCGCGGAGGCATCGTCCTGCTCGAAGACGTCGACGAGGACGCCTACCGCCTCGACCGCATGCTCACCGCCCTGCTGCGCGCCGGCTGGTTCGACACCGCCACCGGCATCGCACTCGGCTCCTGGAACCGCTGCGGCGACACCGAACACGTCCTGCGCGACCGCCTCACCCCGCTCGGCGTCCCCGTCGTCGCCGACCTCGGTTTCGGCCACTGCCCCGGCCAGCTCACCGTCCCACTCGGGGTCGACGTCGAACTCGACGCCGACCACGGCACCCTCACCGTCCTGGAGACCCCATGACCACCCGCACCGAACGGGTCGGCACCGCCGACGGCGACTACGACCTCCCGCTCTGGCTCCCCGCCGCCGGCCACGGCCCCGGACTCGTCCTCATCCAGGAGATCTTCGGCCTCGACGACTACCTCACCTCCGTCGCCGAGGACCTCGCCGCGCTCGGCTACGTCGTCGCCGTCCCCGACCTCTTCTGGCGCCTCACGCCCAACTGGTCCTCCTCCCACGACCAGGAAGGCCTCACCGCCTCCTCGGAACTGATGGACAGCTTCGACCTCGCCGAGGGCGAGAGCGACGTCATCGCCGCCCTCGCCCACCTCCGCACCCTCCCCGAGGTCACCGGCCCCACCGGCGTCTTCGGGTTCTGCCTCGGCGGCTCGCTCGCCTTCGCCGCGGCCGCCCACGGCGATCCCGACACGGCCGTCTCCTTCTACGGCTCGACCGTCCCCGCGAACGCGGCCGAACTCGCGAAGGTCACCTGCCCCGTCCAGTTCCACTTCGGCGGCCAAGACCCCTATATCACCAGGGACGCCGTCCGGACGGTCGAGGCGGCCGTCGCCGACCACCCCGGCGCCGAGATCCACGTCCAGGAACACGCGGGCCACGCCTTCCACAACCACGCCGCCCCGATGTTCCACAACCCCGAGGCCGCCGCAGCGGCCTGGACCCTCACCACCGACTTCCTCGCCCGCACCCTGCCCGTGAAGTAGCCGGGAGCCTTTCCACCCGGCGCGTCGCGGGTGGCAGGAGCCCCATACGCCCGCTCCCTACGCGTCGCGAGTAGCAGGGGCGCTTACGCCCGAACCCTGCGCCGAGTCAGTCCGCAGGCCCGTTTTCCCTTCCCGTCGTGGCCAGTCCACCAATTTCGGTCAACACTGAAGCCACTAAGACCCCTGCACCACCACGCGCCCGTCCGGATCCACCCGCAGGCGGCCAGCGCGAACCCCGACCTCCAGGGCCGCGTCCAACCGTTCTGCCGCGCTCGCCGTGACCCTCCGACCGCCGAAGACGGCCAGCACCTCGCGCCGCAGCTCCCCCACGGGCATCCCCGCGGCTCCCCTGGCCACCGCGACCAGCGCGTTGACGACCTCCCGCGTCGGCACGTGCTCGAACGACCGCTCCACGCCCTCCGGGGTCCGCCGGTAGCCGCTCCACTCCCTCGGCCGCATCCCCACCGGCCACACGACGTCGTCCTCCACCCGCAGCCGCACCTGGCCCAGGATCGCCGTCCGGCGGGCTTCTGCGACCCTGGACAGACCGAACGCCCCGGCGACCAACTTGACCAGCCGGTCCACGTGCACCGGCCCCTCCGCGGCGACCACCTCCGCCACCACGGCGGCCACCCGCTCCCCCGTGACGGGCAGCCGGTCCAGCACCTCGACCGTCCCCACCGCCCGGACGGGCCACGGCGCGTACGCGGGCACCACCGCCGGGCCCACGACACCGACGGACACCGGAACGGTCGCGGGCACCGGGGGTTCGCGCACCGGCTCCGGCGGCACCGTGCCACCCGCCCGCACGACCGCCACCAGCCGCTCGACCACACCCGAGGGGTCGGCGAGCCAGTCCGGCAGCCACACCCGGCGCACCGCGGGCCAGCCCAGCAGTCCTTCCAGGACCTCCACGGGCAAGCCGTCGCGGTCGCGCACGGTGAGCCGCGACGCCCACCCCGGCCCGTCCAGCAGCACCGCCACGACCGGCTCGTCGGGCCGCTCCGGATCGGCCAGCACCAGGTCCACCTTGAACTCGGACATCCCGACGTCCACCGCCACCGCGAGCCCGGCGGCGCGCAGCGCCGCGGCCACCGAGTCCCGGTGCCGGTCGACCACCGCCCGCCACCGCGATCCCACGGGCAGCGCGCCGCCCGCGGCCATGTCCAGGTACGTCCGCAGGTGCCGGACACCGACCGAGGACGTCTCCTCCGCCCTCAGCTGAGCCGGGTCGAAGCTGGAGAACACGATCACCTGGCGCCGGGCGCGCGTGACGGCGACGTTCAGCCGCCGCTCGCCGCCGGTGCGGTTGAGCGGCCCGAAGTTCAACGGCAGCACGCCCCGCTTGGTGACGCTGAACGCCGTGGAGAACAGGACCACGTCCCGCTCGTCGCCCTGGACGTTCTCCAGGTTCTTCACGAACAGGCCCTCGGCGTCGTCGTCCAGGGCCTCGACGATCCGCGGGTCGTCGGCGTCGCGCAGCAGGTCTTCCACGCATGCGCGCTGCTGCTGGTTGAACGTGACCACGCCCAGCGACGGCACGACGTCGGGGGACTCGGCGAAGCGGCGGCGGACCTCGTCCACCACGGCCCGCGCCTCGATCGGGTTGGTGCGCAGCACGCCCGCGTCGCCCGAGCGGTGGAACGTCCCGTCCACCCGCACCAGCGACACCCCGCGGTCAGGACCCGACGCGGCGGGCGCGGGGAACGACGCCAGCGCGCCGTCGTAGTAGTGGTGGTTGCTGAACGCGATCAGCGACTCGTCCTGGCTGCGGTAGTGCCACGTCAGCCGCTGCCGCTCCACGCGGGCCTGGACGCACTCGCCGAGGATCGACTCCTCGTCCTCCACCACGTCGCCCAGCTCGTCCGGCTCGGCCGTGCCGAACGCGCTCTCGGCGAACGACGTGGGCGGCATCTGCTTGCTGTCCCCCACCACCACGACGGACTTCGCCCGCCCCATCGCCCCGACCGCGTCGGCGACCCGCACCTGCGACGCCTCGTCGAACACCACGATGTCGAACAGCCCGGCCGTGGCCGGGAAGAACCGCGCCACCGAGTCCGGGCTGACCAGCACGCACGGCAGCGCGCCGGTGACCAGGTCGCCGTACTGCGTCATCAGCTCCCGCACCCGGAGCCCGCCGCGCTGCCTGCCCAGCTGCCGCCGCAGCAGGCCGACGCGACCACCGGACGCGGCCGGGTCGAACGAGCGCGACCGCACGACCTGCGCCGGAACCGCCGTCCGCAGGTGCTCCCGCACCATGCCCGACACGCCGACGAACCGGCCGATGGCCCGGTCGTGCGCCGCCGGGTCGAACGACGCCAGCCCCGTGGCGCGCCTCCGCTCCCCGACCGACGCCTCGGCCAGCCCCAGCTCGAACGCGCGCAGCGCGTCGTCCGGGTTCAGCTCACCCCGCAGCAGCAACGCCCTGGCGTCGTCCAGGTGCTCGTCGCGCAGCGGCTCCACGTGGGCCAGCAGCGCGACCCACCGCCGCAACGACCCGTCGTCGCCGATCTGCCGTTCCCCCGCGCTCGCCGCCCAGGTGGCGACCAGGCCCGCCTCCCCCGCCCACGCCGCGATCGGCTCGACCCCCACGCCGCAGGCCTTGGCGAACTCCGCCACCCTGGCCGCCGCGGCGGCGATCGGCGCCGGGTCCAGCACCGCGGCCGACGCCAGGAACGTCCGCAGCGGCCCGGCGAACCGGGCCCGCGCGGGCTCGGCCGGGTCGACCACGGAACCGGCCCACCGCAGCCACTCCACCCGGCGCACCACCACCTCCCGCCCGGCGGGCGCGAAGGGGCTCCACCCCGGCGGCACCACCAGGCCGGGCACCTGCCGCACGGCCGCCGCCAGCCGGTCGACGCCCTCGCGCAGCGCCACCAACTCGCCGGTCAGCTCGACCACCTGCTTCGGCTTCACCCGCGCACCGGGCTTCAGCACCCCCGCCAGCCGGTCGACCACCGCGGTCAACCGACCGCGCCGCCCCCAGAACCCCGAGCCCGCCGCGGCGCGGGCGGCGGCGTGCAGTTCGACGACCGGGAGGTCCAGCGCGGCGGGCGTGACCACGTCCAGGCCGGGGTGGTCCAGCACCGCGAACTCCGCGACCTGCCGCCGCACCCGGTCCACGGCCGCCGCCCAGCGGTCGGTCCGCGTCTCGTCCAGCACCGGGAGCGGCACCCGTTCCCCGATCAGCGCCGCCAGCACGCGCAGGTCCTCCGGTTCCCGCGCCGCCGCGAGCACCGGGTGGCGCGGCAACGCCCGCAGCGCCATGTCCAGCCGGCTGGCCGCCACCAGCACGTCCGGCACCACCACCGCCCGGTCGTCCACGAACGCCCACGGGTGGTCCGGTCGGGGCCGCGCCGGGTACGCCAGGTCCGGCAGCTCGCCGAACAGCTTCCGCAGCCGCGTGACGGTGTCCGCCGAGGCCGTGCTCAGGAACGCGGTCGACACGGGCATCGCGGGCACGTCCGCGCCGACCGCCAGCGCCGCGTCCCGCGCCGAGTACAGCGACAGGCCGACCGGGTTGCGGTCGTGCAACTGGTAGGCGTACCTGGTCAACGCCCTGCGCGCCGACCGCAGCTCGTCCAGCCGCGCGGCCAGCCCCTGCTGGTCCGGCACGACCACGTGCTCCAGCGCCCGCGCCACCTGCGTCCGCACCGCCGCCGGCGTGCTGGCCTTGTCGTGCAGGTCCAGCGTCAACGGGCCCATGCCGACCGCGTCCAACCGCCGCCGCACGACGTCGAGCGCCGCCCGCTTCTCCGCGACGAACAGCACCCGCTTCCCCTCGGCCACCGCGCGGACCAGCAGGTTCGTGATCGTCTGCGACTTGCCCGTGCCCGGCGGCCCCTCCAACACGAACGTCCGCCCCGCCACGGCCTCCGCGACCGCCTTGAGCTGCGAGGCGTCCGCGGGCACCGGGCACCGCTCGGCCAGCTCCTCCAGGTCGTGCACCGCCGACGTCGACACCGGGTCCTCGAACACCTCGGCCGGGTGGTGCACCAGGTGCGCCACCAGCGGGTTCTCCGCGAACGTCGCCCAGTTCTCGTCCAGGTCCTTCCACAGCCGGAACTTCGCGAACTGGAGCACCGCCAGGTCCGCCGTCGGCTCCACCCGGTACGGCAGGCCGCGTTCCGCGATGGCCGACCGGGTCGCCTCGAACGCCGCGTCCAGGTCGATCCCCGCGTCGTCCAGCTCCGGTTCCGCCAGACCCGGCAC
>DATMCA010001353.1:0-2182 GCA_035559015.1 Umezawaea sp.
GCCACGCCGGGGATCTCGGCGAACGCCGTGGTCCGGTCGGCCCACACGTCCACCACGGTGCGCACCCGGTGCGGGGTCAGCTCGCCGAACGACGTGTTGTGGTCCGAGGTGAAGCAGACGACCTCGCAGCGGCCGCGGCCGGCGGCGCGGTGCACCATGGACATGCCGTCCACAGTGGACGGAACCTCGGGGACGTGCTCGGCGAACGACGGGAAGCGATTCTCGAACACCGCCACGTCGTAGCTCGACTCGGGGATCTCCGTGGGCTTGCCCGGCGACGTCGGGCACAGCGGGCACAGGTCCGCGGGCGGCTTGTAGGTGCGGGTCTGGCGGTGTGCCGCCATCGCCACCCACTCGCCGGTCAGGGGGTCGCGGCGGACCTCGGAGTGCGGCTGCGACTCCGGCAGGTCCCTCGTGTCCACCGCCGTGCGCGGAGGCGCGTCCGGGGTGTCGTCGAAGTAGATGATCTCCCGACCATCAGCCAGTTTCGCCGCGGTCCGCCGCAACGCTTCCTTCACGCGAGTTCCTCTCCCCTTCCGGGCACGTGCGAGAGCACGAGTTCCCCGACCTGCTCCGCGAGGATCGCCTTGGCGTCGTCCGCCAGACCCTCGTCGGTCACCAGCACATCCGCTTCGTCGAGGTCCGCGATCGTGGAGATGCCGACCGTGCCCCACTTGGTGTGGTCGGCGACGACCACCACGCGGCCGGCCGCGTCGACCAGCGCGCGGTCCGTCTCGCTCTCGTTCAGGTTGGGCGTGGTGAACCCGGACCGCTCGGCCATGCCGTGCACGCCAAGGAACACCACGTCCAGGTGCAGCGACCGCAGCGCCTGCACGGCGACCGGCCCGACCAGCGCGTCCGACGGCGTCCGCACGCCACCGGTCAGCACGACCGTGCGGTCGGTGCGCCCGCCCTGCTGGAGCACGTCCGCGACCCGGATCGAGTTCGTCACGACCGTCAGGTCCGGGATGTCCTCCAGGAACCGCGCGAGCGTCCACGTCGTCGTGCCCGCGGACAGCCCGATGGCGGTGCCGGGGCGGACCAGCGCGGCGGCCTGCCGGGCGATGGCCTCCTTCTCCGGGAGCTGCCGCACCGACTTGGCCTCGAAGCCCGGCTCGTCCGTGCTGCGCCCGACCACCGAGGTGGCACCGCCGTAGACCTTCTCGATGACTCCGCGCGCGGCCAGCACGTCCAGGTCTCGGCGGATGGTCATGTCCGAGACGCCGAGCCGCACCACCAGGTCGCTCACGCGGACCGCTCCGGTGCGGCGGATCTCTTCGAGGATCACCGCTTGTCGTTGCCGAGCCAGCACTTCACACCATCTCCCTCAGCACAGCGACCGCTCCGGCTGGAACCACCAGCAGGCCGTCGACTCGGGAGCCGGACAGCAGTTCGACACCGGACGCGGGCAGTGCTACGTCCTCCGCAGCGTGGTTGATCGCAACCAGCCACGATACGGGTTCGCCGTTACGACTACCCCTTCGCCGAACGATCTCCACTCCGGGGGTCGGCGTTACGCCCGCTTGCTCCAGCGCTGCGTCCACGACCCGTCGCAGCCCGTCATCGACCAGGCCGCAGGCGACGTACCAGGCGGTTCCCGCGCCGTGCCGGTTGCGGGTGACCGCGGGGACGCCGGGCAGCGGGCCGTCGGCGTAGGACGACACCACCTCCGCGCCCCTGACGTGCAGCAGCTCGGTCCACACGCCCGCTTCGCCGCCGTCGTCCAGCCGCACGCGTTCGTTCTCGCGCAACGGGAAGAACTCCTCGGTCCAGACGCCGAGCAGGTCCCGGAACGCGCCGGGGTAGCCGCCGAGCCGCACGTGGCCGCGCTCGTCCGCGACGCCGGACAGGTACGTGACCAGCACGTGCCCGCCGCCGTCGACGTAGTCGGCGATCCGGGCGGCGTCGGCGTCGGCCACCGAGTACAGGGCGGGCACCACGACCAGCCGGTACGACGAGAGGTCGGCGGAGGGCGGCACGAAGTCGACCGTGACACCGGCGTCCCAGAACCGCCGGTACAGGCCGAACACGGTCTCCTGGTAGGAGAAGTCCTCGGTGGGGTGCGCCTGCTGGCCGGAGATCCACCGGGACTGGTAGTCGTAGACGACCGCGACGGAGGCGTCCACAGTGGACCCGACGAGCTCGGCGAGCTTCCCGTACTCGGCGCCGACCTCGCACACCT
>DATMCA010001354.1:0-4142 GCA_035559015.1 Umezawaea sp.
GGATCAGCGCCTTCCTCCGCGGCCGGACCACCACAGCACGATTAACGGAAGGCCCGCCATGCCGATCGACCCCTTGCTGCTAGCCGCGTACGCCGAGGTCGGCGTCGCACCGCCCGTCGAGTCGGAAGACCCCGCCGTGCAACGGCAACGAGCCCTCGACTACGAGCTGGCGGTGTACCCGCACCTCGGTCCGGCGGGCCCGGACCTGCCGACCCGCGACCACGTCGTGCCCGTCGACGGATTCCCGGACGTCACCGTGCGCCTGTTCTACCCGCGCGAGCCCACCTCGGGCGCGGTCCTGCCGGTGTGCCTGTTCTTCTTCGGCGGCGCGTGGCGGCAGGGCGGGCTGCACCACCCGAGCGTGGCCGCGATGTGCGCCCTCCGCGCGGCACGGGCCGACGTGGTGGTGGCGGCCGTCTCCTACGCCCTCGCCCCGGAGCACCCGTACCCCGCCGCGCTCGAACAGGGGTACGCGGCGCTGGAGTGGTTGGTGCGCGAGGCGGAATCCCTCGGTGTCGACCCCGGTCGGATCGCGCTGTCGGGGCAGTCCTCCGGCGGCAACATCGCGGCGGCGTTGACCCTCCTCAACCGCGACCGCGCCCGGCACCCGTTGGCGTTGCAGGTCCTGGAGGTGCCCATGCTCGACCTGACGCTGGCGCACTTCGACCGCGACGCGATGGAGGTCACCGACGAGGCGTGGGCGGGGATCGAGCGCGTGGTGGACCAGTACGTCCCCCAGAGGCCGGACCGGCTCGTCCCGACCGTGTCGCCGCTCCTCGCGGAGGACTTCGGCGGTCTGCCGCCCGCGTACATCGTCACCGCGGAGGTCGACCTGCTGCGCGGCGACGGCGAGGCGTACGCCGCGGCGCTGGCCGCCGCCGGGACGCCCGTGGCGGCGATCCGGCTCATCGGTTTGACCCACGACGGTGGCGCCTACGAACGGGTCTCGGCCACCGCGCGCGCCGGCCAGGCGGCCGTCGCGGAAGCCCTGCGCACCCTCCACTCCTGAGCCGAGCAGCCGGAAAGGGACGACGATGTCCGAAGCGGTCCCACTCACCGGTCAGCTGACCGCCACCGGCGGAAAACGGCAGTCCACGGCGTTCATCCCGCTGTACGTGCTCGCCTACTTCGGCTCCGCCCTCGCCATCACCTCGGCGGCGACCGTGGCCATCCCCCTCCGGCTGTCCACCCTGGACCCGGCGAACAAGACCCAACTGCTCTCGCTCGTGATCGCGATCGGCGGTGTGGTGGTCATGCTCGTGACCGCGCCGCTCGGCAGGTTTAGCGACATCAGCACCTCGCGGTTCGGTACCCGGCGGCCGTTCATCGTGGGCGGTGCCGTCTTCGGCGCCTGCGGGATGCTCGTCCTCGCGTCCGCGGGGAGCTTCCCGTTGGTGGTGGCGGGCTGGGGCCTGACCCAGGCCGGGTTCGCCGCGACGACGATGGGGCTCCAGGCCCTGCTCGCCGAGGCGATCCCGATCCTGGTCAGGGCGCGCGTGTCGGCGATGTTCGGGCTGGCCACCGGGATCGCGCCGTTCGTCGGCGGCAGCCTGATCGGGGTGCTGCCCGGCAATCCGCTGTGGTGGTTCGGCGTGCCCGCCGTGGTCGCCCTCGCCACGGACGTCGCCGTGGTCCTGGTGCTGCGCGACGAGGTGCGCACCGAACGGGTCCGGGTCGACTGGCGGAGCCTGCTGCGCAGCTACTGGATCAACCCGGTGCGCCACCGGGACTTCGCCTGGGCCTGGTGCTGCCGCCTGCTGGTCACCATGTCGTTGGCGACGGTCTCGATCTACCTGCTGTACTTCCTCACCGACCGCCTCGGCATCGCCACCGACGACGCCGCGAGGGCGTCCGGAAGCGTGCTGGGCGCGTACTTCGCCGGCAGCGTGACCACGGCGCTGGTGTTCAGCTGGATCTCCGACCGGACGGGCAAGCGCAAGCTGATCGTGTGGACCTCGGCGCTGCTCACCGCCGCCGGTCTGCTGGTCAGCCTGTTCGCCCAGGGCCTGCCCGTGTTCGTGGCGGGGATCGCCATCGCCGGGATGGGGCAGGGCGCGTTCGTGGCGGTCGACATGGCGATGCTGACCGAGGTCCTGCCGGTCACGTCGGAGCCCGGAGCGGGGTTGGCCGTGATCGCGCTGTCGTACCAGTTCCCGCAGTTGCTCGTCCCGGTCCTGGCCACCGTGCTGCTGGCGATCGGCGATGCCGGGCCGAACTACTTCGCGCTGTTCCTGAGTTCGGTCGTCGCCGCGGTGCTGGGCGCGCTCGCCGTGCTCCCCATCAAGACCGTGAGCTGACCAGGGCCCCTGGCGCTACCGGACCGTTGAGGAACGATCGTTCTTGACTGATCGTTCCTCAACGGTCTACGGTCGTGCCATGGGCAGGCCGAGGGCGTTCGACGAGGACGAGGTGGTGCGCGCCGCCGTGGAGCTGTTCGGCGGCCGCGCGTACGACGGGGTGTCCGTCGACGACCTCGTCACCCACCTCGGCGTGCACCGCAACAGCCTGTACAAGACGTTCGGCAGCAAGCGCGGCCTCTACCTGGTCGCCCTGCGCCGCCACCTCGCCGACGACGTCCACCCCCTGGTCGACGCCCTCGCCGGGGCATCGGACGCCGCGAGCGCGCTGCGGCTCGTCACGTCGGCCGACCTCGGCCTGCTGCTGCTCGCGGCGGTCGAACGGGCACCGGCCGACGAGGAGGTCGCCGCCGAGGTGGCCGCCGCGCTGGTCTCCGTCGACCAGGCGATCGCCGACGCGCTCGGCGTTCCCGCCGACCTGGCCGCCGCCCTCACGTCCGCCGCGCTGGGCATCCTCCTGCGCGGCAACCCCGACGGCGTCGGCACCGCGCTGACCCAACGGCTCGACCCGCTCAACTGACAAGGAAGACCGACATGGCACTGGTCCACATCGACGGCGACGACCTCGTGGTGGTGATCGAGGGTCTCGACAAGCTCTGGTCCTTGAAGAGCAGCCTGACCATCCCGCTGGCCAACGTCCGCGGCGCGACCGCCGACCCCGGCATCGCCACCGATCCCAAGGGGATTCGCGCGCCGGGCACCCACCTGCCCGGTGTCATCACGGCGGGCACCTTCCACCTCGACGGCGAGAAGGTCTTCTGGGACGTCAAGGATTCGTCGAAGGCCGTCGTGATCGAACTCGCCGACGAGCGGTACGCCCGCCTGGTCGTCCAGGTCGACGACCCCCGCGAGACCGTCGCCCTGGTCGAGAACGCCCTGCGCTGAAAGAGGTTCGCCGATGTTCCCCCACCTCGTCGCGGTCGTCGCGGCGCTGGCCGTCGTGACCGCCGCCCCGGCCGGGGCCACGCCCGGCCTCGTGCCCGCCGCCGACCGCGAGGTCGTCTTCACCGTCGACGGGACGGCGACGTACGGCACCCTGCACGTTCCCGCGCACCGAGCCGGGCAGCGGCTGCGCGCCGCACTGCTGCTGCCCGGCAGCGGACCGACCGACCGCGACGGCAACCAGCCGCCCGCGGTCCCGAACACCCTGGCGCAGGTCGCCGACGCGCTCGCCGGCGACCGGGTCGCCACCCTGCGGTTCGACAAGTACGGCACCGGCCGCACCGGGCTGGGCGCCTACCAGGACCACCCGGAGGAACTCGACTACCCGGCGTTCGTCCGCCAGGCAGGCGCCGCCTACGAGTTGTTGCGCGACCAGCCGGAGACCGACCCGCACGCGCTGCTGGTCGTCGGGCACAGCGAGGGCGCGATGACCGCGCTGCTGCTCGGCGGCACCGCCCGACCGCGCCCGTCCGGCCTGGCCCTGCTGCAACCGCAGGCGATCCGCCTGCTGGACCTGGTCGCGCTGCAACTGCACGCCCAGATCGCGGAGGCGACCCGGCAGGGGCTGCTCACCCCGGAACAGCAGCGCGCGATCGACGAGGCCGTCGACGCCGCCGTCACCGCCGTGCGCGAACACCGCCCGGTCGACACCACGTTCCTCCCGCCCGCGGTCGCCCGGCTCTTCCAGGCGTTCCAAGGGGCCAGTGCGCGGTTCGTGGACAGCGACGACGCCGTCTACCCGCCGGACCACGCCGCTGCCCTGCGACCGGGGACCAGGGTGCTGCTGACCTGCGGCACCGACGACGTGCAGGTCCCTTGCGCCACAACGGATTCCCTGACCGC
>DATMCA010001355.1:0-3675 GCA_035559015.1 Umezawaea sp.
GAAGACCTGGCGGCGAACGGGTTCGCCGGGCTGCGGATGGCCGACGTGGCCAGCCGGGTGGGGGTGAGCAGGCAGACCGTCTACAACGAGTTCCGCAACAAGGAGGGGCTCGTGCAGGCCGTGGCGCTGCACCGGACGGCCCAGTACCTGACCGGGGTCGAGCAGCGGCTGGTCGAAGCGCCCGACCCGTTCGACGGGATGCGGAACGCGCTGGTGTACATGCTGGAGCAGGCCGCGGAGGACCGGCTGGTGACGTCGGTGGTGACCGGGGCCGACGCCGAGGACCTGCTGCCGTTCCTGACGACCAGGGGGCTGCCGGTGCTGGTGCCCGCGACCGAGCTGGTGGCGAAGCACCTGCGGCTGCGGTGGCCCGCCCTGCCCGTCGAGTACGCGGACCAGTCGGCGGAGACGATCGTGCGGCTCGCGTTGAGCCACCTGCTGCTGCCCAGCGGTCCGCCGGAGCGCGCGGTGGATGCCATGATCGCGGTTGCGAGGGCCGTGCTGCCGGAGTGACCGGAGCTTGTTGCCATGATGTGGCGACAAGCTACGAGGAGGTCAACCGGTGGTCGCGATCCGCCCGAAGGTCGCCCGCGTCAAAGCGGGCGCGGTGCTGCTCGGTCCGGCGTTCGTGGCGGCCATCGCCTACGTGGACCCCGGCAACGTCGCCACGAACACGGCGGCGGGCGCCCGGTACGGGTACCTGCTGGTGTGGGTGCTGGTCGTGGCCAACGTGATGGCCGGGCTGGTGCAGTACCTGTCGGCGAAGCTCGGGCTGGTCACGGGGCAGTCGCTGCCGGAGGCCGTGCGCGATCGGATGCCGAAGCCGGTGCGGCTCGCCTACTGGGGACAGGCGGAGGTCGTGGCGATGGCCACCGACCTCGCCGAGGTGCTCGGCGGGGCCATCGCGCTGGGCCTGCTGTTCGACCTGCCGTTGCTGGTCGGGGGTGTGATCACCGGTGTCGTGTCTACCGCCCTGCTGCTCGTGCAGGACCGGCGCGGGCAACGGCCGTTCGAGCGGGTCGTGACGACGCTGCTGGTGGTGGTCGCCGTCGGGTTCGCCGCGGGCCTGTTCGTCGACCCGCCTCCGGTCGCGGGGACCGTCGGCGGGCTCCTCCCCCGGTTCGACGGCGCGGACAGCGTGCTGCTGGCGGCCGGGATGCTCGGCGCGACCGTGATGCCGCACGCCGTGTACCTGCACTCGGCGCTGGCCCGCGACCGGCACGGCAAACCCGCCGAGGGCGCCCCGCGCCGGCGGCTGCTGACCGCGACCAAGGTCGACGTGGTCATCGCGATGGTGTTCGCGGGCGCGGTGAACATGGCCATGCTGCTGCTCGCCGCCGGCGCGCTGCGGGACCTGCCGAACGTCGACAGCCTGGAGGGCGTGCACGCCGCCGTCGGCACGCGGCTCGGCGGCGGGATCGCGCTGCTGTTCGCCGTCGGCCTGCTCGCCTCGGGCTTCGCCTCCACCGCCGTCGGCTGCTACGCGGGCGCGGTCGTGATGGACGGCCTGCTGCGGTTCCGGATCCCGCTGCTGACCCGACGGCTCATCACGCTCGTGCCCGCCCTCGTCGTGCTCGCCGTCGGCGTCGACCCGACCCTGGCGCTCGTGCTGTCGCAGGTCGTCCTGTCGTTCGGCATCCCGTTCGCGCTGGTGCCGCTGGTGTGGCTGACCGCCCGGCGGTCCGTCATGGGCACGGCCGCCAACCGCGTCGGCACCACCGTCGCGGCCGGCGTCGTGTCCGTGGCCGTGATCGCGCTCAACCTCGCGCTGGTCTACCTCACGTTCTCGTAGCTCACGCCCAGCGCGCCGAGCGCCGTGGTGAGCGTGCGCATCACGGCCAGGGTGTCGTCCAACGTCATCTCGGGGCTCTCGGTGTACCCGGCGGCGACCCGCTGGGTGACCTCGGTGAGCTGGTAGGTGTAGCCGGTGCCCTCCAGTTCGACCCGCTCCTCGACGCCGTTCACGACGATCGCCGCCGGGTTGAAGAACGGCTCCGGCACGTCGATCCGGCCGCCGCTGCCGACGATCGTCGCGCTCACCTCGGGTGTGCTGGTCAGCGAGCACGTGAGCAGCCCGTGGGCGCCGTTGGCGTAGGCCAGCAGGAGCGCCACGTCGGCATCCACACCGGACGGGGCGAGCGAGCCGTGCACGGTGATCGACTCGGGCTCGCCGAGCAGCATGTGCGTGAACGACACCGGGTAGACGCCCAGGTCGAGCAGCGCGCCGCCGCCGAGCGCCGGGTTCCACAGCCGGTGCTCCGGGTCGTAGTCGGCGGTGAACCCGAAGTCCGCGTGCACCGCCCGGACCTCACCGATGGCCCCCTCGGCGACCAGCGCCTTGATCCGGCGGACGAGCGGGTTGAACCGCGTCCACATCGCCTCCATCAGGAACAGGTTCCGCTCGCGGGCCAGGTCCACGAGGTCCTGCGCGTCGGCCAGCGTGAGCGTGAACGCCTTCTCGCACAGCACGTGCTTGCCCGCCAGCAGCGCGGCCCGGGCCACCTCGTGGTGCTGGGCGTGCGGCGTGGCCACGTAGACCACGTCCACGTCCGGATCGGCCAGCAGGTCCGCGGTGCTGCCGTAGGCGCGCGGGATGCCGTGCTTCGCGGCGAACTCCTGCGCGCGCGGCAGGGCGCGCGACGACACGGCGAGCACTTCGGCACCACGCACCAGGAGCAGGTCGGCGGTGACGACGTCAGCGATACCACCAGGGGCGACAACGCCCCAACGCACGGGTTTGGTCACAGCACGGCAGCCTAATCAGGCAAGATCGAGGTATGCGCCTCGTCCTCAATCTGATCTGGCTGATCCTCTGCGGGTTCTGGATGGCGGTGGGCTACGCGATCGCCGGGATCATCTGCTGCGTCCTGATCATCACGATCCCGTGGGGCATCGCGTCGTTCCGCATCGCGAACTACGCGCTGTGGCCGTTCGGCCGCACGGTGGTGGACCGCCACGACGCGGGCGCGGCCTCGCTGATCGGCAACATCATCTGGATCGTCGTGGCGGGCATCTGGCTGGCCATCGGCCACGTCGTCACCGGCATCGCGCTCTGCGTCACCATCATCGGCATCCCGCTGGGCATCGCGAACTTCAAGCTCATCCCCGTGTCCCTGATGCCGCTGGGCAAGGTCATCGTCGACGTGCCGTGACGGTCACCCCAACCCGAGCAGCTCGACGGCCTCCTGGCGCATCTGGACCTTGCGGACCTTCCCGGTGACGGTCATCGGGAACTCGTCCACGACGTGGACGTACCGCGGGATCTTGTAGTGCGCGAGATTTCCCGTGCAGAACTCCCGCAGCGCCTCGACCGTGATGGTCGGGGCGCCGGGGCGCAGCCGCACCCACGCCATCAGCTCCTCGCCGTACCGGGCGTCCGGCACGCCGATCACCTGCGCGTCCAGGATGTCCGGGTGGGTGTAGAGGAACTCCTCGACCTCCCGCGGGTACACGTTCTCCCCGCCGCGGATCACCATGTCCTTGATCCGCCCGGTGATGTTCACGTAGTCGTCGGAGTCCATCACGGCCAGGTCGCCGGTGTGCATCCACCGCGCGGCGTCGATCGCCTCGGCCGTCTTGTCCGGCTGCTCCCAGTACCCGAGCATCACCGAGTACCCGCGGGTGCACAGCTCACCGGGCGTCCCGCGCGGCACGGTCCCGCCGGTGACCGGGTCG
>DATMCA010001356.1:0-2371 GCA_035559015.1 Umezawaea sp.
TCGCCGCACATCGACTGGGCCGCCGGGTCCGTCGAGCTGCTGGCCGAGAACACCCCGTGGCCCGAGACCGGCCGTCCGCGCCGGGCCGCCGTGTCCGCGTTCGGCATCGCGGGCACGAACACCCACCTGATCCTGGAAGAAGCGCCCGCCGTCCGGCCGAAGAAGGTCGAGCGGGCGTCGGTGCCGCTGGTGCCGGTCGTGGTGTCCGGCAAGACGTCCGAGGCGCTGCGCGAGCAGGCCGCGAACCTGGCCGCCTACCTGCACGACGAGAACACCGAACTGGTCGACGTCGGCTACTCGTCCGTGGCGACGCGGGCGACGTTCGACCACCGCGCGGTCGTCGTCGCGGAGGACTGGAACGACCTGATTGAGGGTCTCGACGCGCTGGTGCTCGGCCAGGCGCCGACCGGCGCGGTCGTGGACGGCGGCCTCGCCGTCCTGTTCACCGGCCAGGGTTCGCAGCGGCTGGGCATGGGACGTGAGCTGTACGAGACGTTCCCGCTGTACGCCAAGGCGTTCGACGAGGTGTGCGCGCAGTTCGACGTGCCGGTCCGCGAGGTCGTGTTCGGCACGGACGCCGACGCCCTCGACCAGACCGGTCTCACGCAACCCGCGCTGTTCGCCGTCGAGGTCGCGCTCTACCGGCTGGTCGAGTCGTGGGGCGTGAAGCCCGACTACCTGGCGGGCCACTCCATCGGTGAACTCGCCGCCGCCCACGTGTCCGGCGTGCTGTCCCTGGCCGACGCCTGCGCGCTCGTCGGCGCTCGCGGCCGGTTGATGCAGGCCCTGCCGACCGGCGGGTCCATGGTCGCCATCCAGGCCACCGAGTCCGAGGTCCGGGCCAGGTTGGTCGGCAGGGTGTCGATCGCGGCGATCAACGGGCCGACCTCCGTGGTCGTGGCCGGTGACGACGACGCGGTCGAGGCCGTCGTGGCCGCGTTCGCCGACCGGCGCACGAAGAAGCTCAGCGTCTCGCACGCGTTCCACTCGCCGCGCATGGACGCCATGCTCAACGACTTCCGCGCGGTCGCCGACCGGCTCACGTTCCACGAGCCGCGCATCCCCATCGTGTCCACGCTGACCGGGCAGCTCGCCGACCCGGAGGACCTGGCGTCGCCCGACTACTGGGTCCGCCACGTGCGCAACGCCGTCCGGTTCGCCGACGCCGTCCGCACGCTGGAGGCCAACGGCGTCGGAACGTTCCTGGAACTGGGCCCGGACGGTGTGCTCACCGCGATGGGCCAGGACTCCGTCACCGACGCCGTCCTGATCGCCGGGCAGCGCCGGGACCGGCCCGAGGCCAAAGGCCTGCTGCGCGCGGTCGGCCACCTGCACGCCCGCGGCGTCCGGGTCGACTGGTCCGTGTTCTACGAGGGCAGTGGCGCGCAGCGCGTCGACCTGCCCACCTACGCCTTCCAGCGCGAGCACCTGTGGTTCGAGCCCGCCGTCGAGACCGGGTACGCGCCGGACTCCATCGAGGCCAAGTTCTGGGACGCCGTCGAGCACGAGGACCTCGCGTCCCTGGGCGCGGCACTGTCCGAAGAGGACTCGCAGGCGTTCGACGCCGTGCTGCCGGTGCTCTCGCGCTGGCGCCGTGACGCCCGCAGTGAATCCACGGTCGACGGCTGGCGCTACCGGGTCGAGTGGCGGCCCACCGACGTCGGCACGGCCACCGCCCGCGGCCGCTGGCTGGCCGTCGGGACCGACGACGCCGTGTCCGCGCTGACCGACCGGGGTGTCGAGGTCGTCACCGCCACGGACCTGACCTCCGTCGCCGACCTCGGCCGGTTCGACGGCGTGCTCGCGTTCCCCTCGTCCGTCACCGAGGCGCTGCTGACCACGCAGGCGCTCGCCGCCGTCGACGCGCCGCTGTGGCTGGTGACGCGCGGAGCCGTGATGACCGGCCGCGCCGACCGGCCGAGCACCCCCGAAGCCGCGCAGCTGTGGGGCTTCGGCCGGGTCGTCGCCCTGGAGCACCCCGAACGCTGGGGCGGCCTGGTCGACCTGCCCGCCGACCTCGACAAGCGCGCGGCCGACCGGTTCGCCGCCGTGCTGGCCGGGTCCGAGGACCAGGTGGCCGTCCGCTCGTCCGGCGTCTTCGGCCGCAGGCTCGTGCACGCCCCCGCCACCGGCGGCACGGCGTGGACGCCGCGCGGCACCGTCCTGGTCACGGGTGGCACCGGCGCTCTCGGCGGGCACGTCGCCCGCTGGCTGGCCGGCGCGGGCGCGGAGCACGTGGTGCTCACCTCCCGCCGTGGCGCCGAAGCGCCGGGTGCCGGCGAACTGACCGCCGAACTCGAAGCGCTGGGCGCTCGCGTGACGATCGCCGCGTGCGACGTGGCCGACCGCTCCTCGGTCGCCGCGCTGATCG
>DATMCA010001357.1:0-4486 GCA_035559015.1 Umezawaea sp.
GGGTTCGGCGTGCGGCTCAAGGCGGGCGACGTCGTGCTGCCCGGTTCCTGCACGCGGGCGGTGGACGCGCACCCCGGCGACACGTTCCACGCCGAGTTCGACGGGCTCGGCACCGTCTCCCTGTCCTTCGAGTGATCGTCCTTCCAGTGAGGTGAACGGCATGGGTTCGACGAAGGCGACGGCGGCGATCGTCGGGTCGGGGAACATCGGCACCGACCTGCTGCACAAGCTCGCGCGCTCACCGTGGATCGAACCGCGGTGGATGGTCGGCATCGACCCCGGCAGCGAAGGCCTGCGCCGGGCCCGCGACCTCGGGTTGGAGACCACCACCGAGGGAGTGGACTGGTTGCTGCGCCAGGACGTGCGGCCCGACCTCGTGTTCGAGGCGACGTCGGCCGCCGTGCACCGGGCCAACGCGCCGCGCTACGCCGAGGCGGGCATCCGGGCGATCGACCTGACACCAGCGGCGGTCGGCCCGTACGTCGTGCCGCCGGTGAACCTCCGCGCCCACCTGGACGCCCCGAACATCAACCTGATCACCTGCGGCGGCCAGGCCACGATCCCGATCGTGCACGCGGTGTCCAGGGTCGTCCCGGTCGCCTACGCGGAGGTGGTGGCCAGCGTCGCCTCGGTGTCCGCCGGGCCGGGGACCAGGGCGAACATCGACGAGTTCACCCGCACCACCGGTCGTGGCATCGAGGAGATCGGCGGGGCGACCAAGGGCAAGGCGATCATCGTGCTGAACCCGGCGGATCCGCCGATGATCATGCGCGACACGATCTTCTGCGCCATCCCGGTCGACGCCGACGAGAGCGCGATCGCGGAGTCGGTCACCCGGATGGTGGCGGACATCGCGACCTACGTGCCCGGCTACCGGCTGCTGAACGAACCCCAGTTCGACCGGGTGGCGGCCGGGGAGGGCGAGGTCTCCAGGGTGTCCGTCTTCGTGGAGGTCGAGGGCGCGGGCGACTTCCTCCCGCCGTACTCGGGGAACCTCGACATCATGACCGCCGCCGCGACCAGGGTCGGCGAAGAACTGGTGCGCTCGCTCGCGACCGTCTCGGGAGGACAGTGATGCTGCGGTTGACCGACACGTCGTTGCGGGACGGCTCGCACCACAAGCGGCACCGCTTCACCGTCGAGGAGGTCCGGTCGGTGGTGGCGGCGCTGGACGAGGCCGGCGTGCCGGTGATCGAGGTCGCGCACGGCGACGGGCTCGGCGGCTCCTCGTTCACCTACGGCTTCAGCCGCACGCCCGAGCAGGAGCTGATCAGCACGGCGGTGCGGACCGCGAAGCGCGCCAGGATCGCCGTGCTGATGCTGCCCGGTGTCGGCGTGAAGGACGACATCCTGGTGGCGCAGGACAACGGCGCCTCGATCTGCCGGATCGCCACGCACTGCACCGAGGCCGACATCTCCGTGCAGCACTTCGGCCTCGCCCGCGACCGGGGGCTGGAGACCGTCGGGTTCCTGATGATGGCCCACTCCCAGCCGCCGGAGGCGCTGGCCGCGCAGGCCCGGATCATGGCCGACGCGGGGTGCCAGTGCGTCTACGTGGTCGACTCCGCGGGCGCGCTCGTGCTGGAGCAGGTCGCCGACCGGGTGTCGGCGCTGGTCGCGGAACTGGGCGACGACGCGCAGGTCGGCTTCCACGGCCACGAGAACCTCGGTCTGGGCGTCGCGAACTCGGTGATCGCGGCCCGTGCGGGCGCGGCGCAGATCGACGGCAGCGTCCGCCGGTTCGGGGCGGGGGCGGGGAACACGCCGCTGGAGGCGTTCGTCGGGGTGTGCGACAAGCTCGGGATCCCCACCGGCGTGGACTTCTTCGCGATCGTGGACGCGGCCGAGGACGTGGTGCGGCCGGCGATGCCCGAGGAGTGCCTGCTCGACCGGATGGCGTTGATGATGGGCTACGCGGGCGTGTACTCCAGCTTCCTCAAGCACGCGTACGTCCAGGCGGAGCGGTACCAGGTGTCCGGCGCGCAGATCCTCGTGCGGGCGGGCGAGCGCAAGCTCGTCGGCGGGCAGGAGGACCAGCTGATCGACATCGCGCTGGAGCTGCGGCGCGAGCAGGTCTGACCGTCGTCGACAGAAACAAGAACGTGTTCTAGTCTGGCTCGTGCCGGAGAACGGGAGCGTGCTATGAGCGACCAGGTCGGCCACGAGGTCCTGGCCAAGGTGCGGGAGCTGCTGCCAGTGCTGCGCGACCGGGCCCAGGAGGCCGAGGACCTCCGCCGGGTGCCCGAGGAATCGGTGAAGTCGTTGCAGGAGATCGGGTTCTTCAAGCTGCTGCAACCCGTTCGCCACGGTGGGGCCGAAGCGCACCCGCTCACCTTCTACACCGCGGTGAAGCTGATCGCGAGCGCCTGCGGGTCGACGGGCTGGGTCGCCTCGGTGCTCGGCGTGCACCCGTGGCACGTCGGCCTGTTCGCCGAACAGGCCCAGCAGGACGTCTGGGCCGAGGACCGCGACACCCGCATCTCCTCGTCGTACGCGCCCGTCGGCCGGGCCACACCGGTCGACGGCGGGTTCCGGTTCACCGGCCGGTGGAGCTTCTCCTCCGGCTGCGACCACGCGACGTGGGTGCTGCTCGGCGGGCTGGTGATGGGCGAGGACGGCAAACCGGTCGACTTCCGCACGTTCCTGCTGCCGATCGCGGACTACCGGATCGACGACGTCTGGGACACCGTGGGGCTGCGCGGCACCGGCAGCAACGACATCGTCGTCGAGGACGTGTTCGTGCCGGAGCACCGGACGTTGAGCATGGGCCACACCGCGCGGTGCGTGTGCCCCGGCCAGGAGCTGAACACCGGGCCGCTGTTCCGGATGCCCTACGGCACCGTGCACCCGTACGCGATCACCGCCCCGATGATCGGGATGGCGATCGGCGCGTACGAGGAGCACGTCGGCGCGACCCGCGACCGGATCCGGGCCTCCTACCTCGGTGAGAAGGCGTCGGAGGACCCGTTCGCCCAGGTGCGGATCGCCAGTGCCGCCAACGACATCGACGCCGCGTGGCTCCAGTTGGAGCGCAACGTGAACGAGGAGATGGCGCTCGCGGAGACGAGCACCAGGATCCCGCTCGAACTGCGGCTGCGGGCCAGGCGGGACCAGGTGTGCGGCAGCGCTAGGGCCATCGCCGCGATCGACCGGATGTTCGAGAGCGCGGGCGGCAAGGCCATCGGCAACGGCCTGCGGATCCCGCGGTTCTGGCGCGACGCCCACGCCGCCAGGGTGCACGCGGCCAACGACCCGGAGCGCGCGCTCGTCCTGTACGGCAAGGGCGAACTCGGCATCCCCGTCCGCGACGGGCTGTTCTGAAGTGGGGGACGACGTGACAGCAGCGCTCGGTTTCGAGTCGACCAGCCGCTACGCGGACGTGGGCGACCTGCGGCTGCACTACCACGAGGCTGGCACCGAGCACGGCACGACGGTGGTGCTGCTGCACGGCGGCGGGCCGGGAGCGTCGGCGTGGAGCAACTTCGGCCGGACGATCCCGGTGTTCGCCAAGACGTTCCGGGTGCTGGCGGTGGACCAGCCGGGGTTCGGCCTGTCGGACAAGCCGACCGAGCACGACCAGTACTTCACCCACAGCGCGCGGGCGCTGCTCGGCCTGTTCGACGCGCTCGGCGTGGACAAGGCGCACCTGCTCGGCAACTCGCTGGGCGGGGGAGCCGCGGTGCGGTTCGCGCTGGACCACCCGGACCGCGCGGGTCGGCTGGTGCTGATGGGGCCGGGCGGGCTGAGCGTGAACGTGTTCGCGCCGGACCCGACCGAGGGCGTCCGCAAGCTCGGCCGGTTCGGCGCGAAACCGGGGCCCACCAGGGAGAAGCTGGAGGAGTTCCTGCGCACCATGGTCTTCGACCAGTCGCTCATCACCGAGGAGCTGATCGACGAGCGGTTCGCCTCGGCGAGCACGCCGGAGTCGTTGCGCGCCATGGCCGCCATGGGGGCGTCGTTCACCCGCCCGGACACCTTCGAGCAGGGGATGCTGTGGCGCGAGGCGTACCGGCTGCGCCAGCGGGTGCTGCTGGTGTGGGGCCGGGAGGACCGGGTCAACCCGCTCGACGGCGCGCTGCTGGCGTTGAAGCTCATCCCGCGCGCGCAGCTGCACGTGTTCGGCCGCTGCGGCCACTGGGCCCAGGTGGAGAAGTTCGACGAGTTCAACAGGCTCGCGATCGACTTCCTCACGGACGGGGAGTGACAGGCATGGGAATCCGATCGCTCGGCTACCTCCGCATCGAGGCGACCGACATGGACCGGTGGCGCGAGTTCGGCCTGAAGGTCCTCGGCATGGTCGAGGGCAAGGGCGCCGACCCCGCCGCGCTGTACCTGAGGATGGACGACTTCCCGGCCCGGCTGGTGATCTTCCCCGGCGAGCACGACCGGCTGGCCCAGTCCGGCTGGGAGGTGGCTAACGAGGCCGAGCTGACCGAGGTCGGCGAACGGCTGGCCGCCGCCGGGGTGACGGTGAAGGAGGGCGACG
>DATMCA010001358.1:0-14566 GCA_035559015.1 Umezawaea sp.
CTCCACCTGGTGGCCGGGATCGCGCTCGGGGTGGCCGCGGCCGAGCAGGCCGGCGAACGCGCCGTGCGCCGCACCGGGCACGTCCGGCGCGGTGACGTGCAGCAGCACGATCCGCGAGCCGGGCGGCGCGAAGTTCCGGGCGGCGTGCACGCAGGCGCGCCAGGTGCCTTCGACGATCCAGACGACGACGTCCACATCAGCCTCCGATCACGGTCAGACCCGCCCACAGTCCCAGAACGGCGAGCACGAGGGACACCGGCACGGTGAGCAGGCCGAGCTTGGTGAACTCACCGAGGTCCGCGCTGGTGTCGTGCTGGTGCAGGATCCGGCGCCACAGCAGGGTCGCCAGCGATCCGACGTAGGTCAGGTTGGGGCCGATGTTGACGCCGATCAGGACCGCCAGCACCGCGCCCGTCCCGCCCGAGGCCGCCAGCGGGAGCAGCACCAGCACGGCGGGCAGGTTGTTGATCAGGTTCGCCAGCACCGCGGCGACCGCGGCGAGCCCCAGCAGCGCGAGCAGCGTGCTGCCGGTCGGGATCAGATGGCCGACGGCGTCGGACAGGCCGTTGTCGACGACCGCGCGGACCACGATCCCCAGCGCCAGCACGAAGACCAGGAATGGGACGCTCGTCGAGCCGAGCAGCGCGGAGGGTGTCGTCGTGCGGCGCACGAGGGCGCGCACGCCCAGCACCAGGGCCCCGCCGAACGCCGCCCACGCCGGGTCGACGCCCAGCGGCGAGGTGACCGCGAACCCGACCAGGGTCAGGCCCAGCACGACGAGCACGAACGTCGGCGCCTTGCGCGACGGCACCGGCAGACCCGCGTCCGCGCCCACCGCTAGGTCGGACGCGAAGAACATCCGGAACACCACGTACTCCACGGCGATGGCCGCGATCCACGGCAGCGCCATCAGCCCGGCGAACCGGGTGAAGGAGATGCCCGCCGCGGTGAACGCCAGCAGGTTGGTCAGGTTCGACACCGGCAGCAGCAGCGACGCCGAGTTGGCCAGGTGCGTGCACGCGTAGACGTGCGGCTTCGGCCGGGCGCCCAGGCGGGACGCGGTGGCGAACACCACGGGCGTCAGCAGCACGACCGTGGCGTCCAGGCTGAGCACGGCCGTGATCGCGGCGGCCACGCCGAACACCGATCCCAGCAGGCGCTTCGGACTGCCCGAGCACAGCCTGGCCATGAGCGACCCGGCCGCCTCGAACAGGCCCTCGTCCGCGCACAGCCGGGCGAGCACCAGCACCGCGGCGAGGAAGGCGACGACCGGCGCCAGCCGTTCGACCTCCGCGACCGCGTGTGCCACCGAGATGGCCCCGGTCGCCAGCACGACCACCGCGGCCGGGACAGCCGCCACGGCCTCGGGCCAACCCCGAGGCCGGACGACGGCGAACGCCAGCACCGCCACCAGCAGTGCCACGGACACGACGGTGTTCACCCCGGACCTCCCCCGCACGACGGACATCATCATCCGTTGCGAGTCCCGGACCGGCAGATCAGCCGCCCCGGAAGGCGTCCTCGGTGGCCTGGTCCGCGCCGAACAGCCACGCCTCCACGATCACCCCGCCGGAGACCCGGAGCAGGTCGACCCCGTCCAGCGCGAGCGACGCGCCCTCCCGTTCGGCGGCGAAGTGGACGGTCGCGGCGACCAGGTCGCCGTTGCCCGTGAGGTGGTCGACGCGGTCGATCCGGAACGTGCCCCGGCTCGCCTCCACCATCCCGCCGATCATGGCGAACACCTCGCCCGCGCCGGATCGCTTGCCGGAGAAGCGGTTCGCGCCCGGCTGGTGCCGGACGACGTCCGGCGACAGCAGCTCGCCGACGGTGTCGAGGTCGCCCGCGGCGAGCGCGTCGAAGTAGTTCCGGACCACGGCGGTGTTCTGGTCGGACGTGGTAGGTCGTGATCACCCTGGCCGACGGCCCCCGGCGGTTCGGCGACGTCCGCGAGGCCCTGGACGGCATCAGCGGCAAGGTGCTCACCTCGACGTTGCGCGACCTCGAACGGGACGGGCTGCTGCGGCGCACCGCCTACGCCGAGGTGCCGCCCAGGGTCGAGTACGAGCTGACGCCGCTCGGCCACACGTTGCACGGGCCGCTGGAGACGCTCGCCCGCTGGGCGGAGGAGCACATCCCCGAGGTGCTGGAGGCGCGGGACGAGTTCGATCAGGCAGGCCGGGGGTAGAGCGCGGCGACACCGCCCGCGAGTCCGGCCTGGACGGTGCGGCTCAGGTCGTCGGCCAGGATCTCCCGGTCGCCCGCCGCCACGCCGTCCAGCGCCAGCTCGGCCACGGTGGCCGGGTCGTTCTTCGGCGCGTCGACGTGCCCGACCATGTCGGTGTCCATGAACCCGACGTGCAGCGCGCTGACCTGCGTCCCCTGGCCTGCCAGCTCGGTGCGCAGCGCGTTGGTGAGCGACCAGGCGGCCGACTTCGCCGCCGCGTAGGCGCCGTAGCCGGGCCTGTTGACCCAGGACAGCACCGAGAGCACGTTCAGCACGGCGCTCTCGTCGTGCTCGGCGAGCTGCGGCGCGAACGCCCTGGTCACCAGCAGCGTGCCGAAGTAGTGGGTGTCCATCTCCAGCCGGATGTCCTCCAGCGGGCCGTCGAGCACCGACGCGCCGGTGTACGAGCCCGCGTTGTTGACCAGGATCGAGACGCCGGTCGCGGTGCGCGCGGCGGCGGCGACCGAGTCCGGGTCGGTCACGTCGAGCGCGATCGGGATGGCTCCGGGGAGGTCGACGGACGCCGGGTTGCGGGCGCCGGCGTAGACCGTCGCCCCCCTCTTGAGGAGCTGCTCGGCGAAGTGCCTGCCGAGTCCGCGATTGGCGCCGGTGACGAGTGCGGTGCGGCCTGCGAGGTCCATGACGACTCCAGTCTGAGTTGGTTTTTCCAATTTAGCATCTGGATAGGAAAGCGCAACCCAGGAGTAGGATGGGTCTCATGGCGACCCCGAAGATGCTGGACTCCACGTGCTCGATCGCGCGCAGTCTCGGCGTGCTCGGCGAGCGCTGGACGTTCCTGATCCTGCGCGACGCGCTCTCGGGCTCCACCCGGTTCGCGCAGTTCAAGGACTCGCTCGGCATCGCGCCGGACGTCCTCACCGCGCGCCTGGCGACGCTCGTGGAGTACGGCGTGATGACCCGCGAGCCCTACCAGGAACCGGGCAGCAGGCCGCGTGACGCCTACCACCTCACCGAGGCGGGACGGGAGCTGAAGATCGTCATCGGCGCCCTCCAGCAGTGGGGCGACCGCCACGTCCCACACGAGAACGGGCCCACGATCGAACGTCGGGTGGGCGACACCGACCGCCCGGCCCACGTCGGTTTCGTCGACGAGCACGGCCACGAGGTCGGCCCCGACGAGGTCTCGTTCAACCGCACCGCGGCCTACCCGGACTAGGCCGGAACTCCCCAATCCCCCTCCCGGGACCACCGCGCCGTGCCACAGTCGGGACCATGTCGATCTCCGCGCGCCGACTGCCGGTCCTCTGCGCCGCCCTCCTGCTGGCCTCCGGGTGCGCGAGCCGCACCTCCGCCGCGTCCGACGGCGGCGGGGACGGGCCCGTGCTCAGCGTGAGCAGGTCCGCGGCCCCGACGACGACCAGCACCGCGACCCCGACCACGACGCGGGCCCCGAAGCCCCCGGTCGGCTGCCCCGGTGACGTGACCGCTCCGCCCGCCGAGACCCCGACCACCGCGAACGGGACCGGCGGGTCCACCCCGGACGTCGCACCGCACCAGGCCGAGAACAACGCCTGGAAGCAGCGACGCCCGCTCACACCGGACGAGCGCGCCCTGGGCGTCGAGGCGGCGGACAGGATCCTCCCGCTGCTGGTGGCGCTGTGCGCCAAGGGCGACTTCACCACCGGCGGCACCCGCGCCGCCCTGGTGGGCGCGGGATTCCCGCCGGACGTGATGGTGGAACCCGTCGAGCCCCTCGTCGGCGGCGGCGACCACCCGCCGATGGTGTACTACAACATGCGGCTCGGCACCCGGACCTGCGTGCTGGGCGACCTCACCCCCGGCCAGGTCAGGGTCTTCGTCGAAGGCCCCACCGGTGAGGGCTCCTGCCACGAGCCCAAGTCCCACTGACCGCGCGGCGCGTCAGCCCGCGGGCTGCCGGGCGTGGTCCAGGTCCAGCAGCCGGTCGGTGATCTGCTGCGTGGCGGGCAGCTTGAGCTCCTCCAGGATCGTCAACGCCCGCAGCCACGACTCCCGCGCGCCCGACCGGTCCCCCGCCTCCATCATCGTGTCGCCGAGCTCCATCAGCTCCTCGGCCTCGTACACCGGGATGTTCGCCTTCCGGTACAGGTCGATGGCCCGCCTCCGGTAGGCGATGGCCCGGTCGAACCGACCGCGCAGCCGGTACGACTCGGCCAGCACGACCCAGCAGTTGCCCTCGCCGTTGCCGTCGCCCAGTTCCCGGAAGACGTCCATCGCCTTCCGGGTGAGCGCGACGGCCTCGACGTGGTCACCGAGGTGGCTGCGCGCCCAGGCGATGCCCTGCAACGAGTTCGCCTGGCCGTGCCGGTCGCCCGCTTCCTCGTAGAGCCCGTGGGCCCGCTCGTGGTGGTAGGCGGACTCCGCGAACCGGTTGCCGCGAGCGAGGATCGACCCGAGTCCGCTGTGCACGTGGGCCTGCTCGTAGGTCAGGCCGAGGCCGCGGAAGATCTCCTGGGTGCGGTTCAGCAGCGACACGGCCTCGGACTGCCTGCCGAGGTAGTGGCGGGCGCCGGCGAGGCTGCGCATCGCGAGCGCGCGGCCCAGCGGATCGCCCTCGATCTCCGACGCGGCGACCACGGCGGACATGATCGCGTCCCACTCGTGCCACAGGCCCTGGTACTGGAAGTGCTGCTGCATCGACAGCGCGACGCCCCTGGCGTAGGCGGCGCCGCCGTTCGCGACGGCGTGCCGGACGACGGCCGTGAGGACCTGGTGCTCCGCGGTCATCCAGCGGGTGGCCTGCTCGTCGTCCTCGACGGCCTCCGGTCGCACGCCGGGGAGCGGCGCGGCGGGCGGGTCCGGGACCATCCTCGGCTTGAGCAGCAGGTTGGCCCGGTGCGCGGTTTGCCGGTAGTGGTCGAGCAACCGCTCCAGCGCCGCTTCGCGGTCGGCGTCGGAGTCCAGGTCGCGGCTCAGCTCGGCGGCGTAGACCTGGATCAGCTCGTGGGCGGCGAACCGGCGGGGCACGTGCTCGGTGACCAGCCTGCCGCGGACCAGTTCCACCAGCAGGCCGCGGGTCTCCTTGACGTCCGCGCCGAGCAGGCTCGCGGCGGCGGCGAGCGAGATGTCCGGGCCGATGTGCAGCGACAGCAGGCGGAACAGCCGCGCGGCGCGGTCGCCGAGCATCCGGTAGGACCACGAGAACACGGTCCGCACGTCGCCGCTGCTGCCGTCGCCGAACGCGTCCAGGCTGCCCTCGGTGTCCCTCAGCTCGTCGGCGATGGCGGCCAGCGGGAAGCCGGGGTGGGCGGCGGCCCGCGCGGCGACGAGGCTGAGCGCGAGCGGCAGGCCCGCGCAGAACCGGACGACGTCGTCGACGGCGTGCGGCTCGGCCCCGACCCGGCGCGCGCCGATCCTGCGCACCAGGTTCTCCCTGGCCTCCTCGCGGCCGAGCACGTCGAGCGACACGAGGTGCGCGCCGTCGGTCGCCATCAGCCCGGTCAGCCGGTCGCGGCTGGTGACGATCACCAGGCAGCTCGCCGAACCGGGCAGCAGGGGGCGGACCTGGTTCGCGTCCCGCGCGTTGTCCAGCACCACGAGCATCCGCTTGCCCGCCGTGAGGCTGCGGTACAGGCCCGTCTGCTCGTCCACGGTGGACGGCATCCGCGTCGGGAGCACGTCGAGCGCGCCGAGGAACCCGCGCAGCGCCTCGGCGGGGTCCATCACCTCGCCGCTGAGGTCGAACCCGCGCAGGTTCACGTACAGCTGCCCGTCGGGGTACCGGTCGGCCAGCGTGTGCGCGAGGTGCACCGCGAGGGTGGTCTTCCCGGTGCCCGGCATCCCGTCGATCGCGCAGATCACCGTGGACCCCGCGGCTGTCGGGTCCACGGGCGCCAGCGCGCGCAGCTCGGCCAGCACCGCACGGCGGCCGGTGAACGCGGGCAGGTCCGAAGGGAGTTGCGCCGGGCGCAGGCCCGCGCGGAACGCCGACGCGGCCTCGGCTCGCACGGGCTCCGGTGCGGCGGGCACGACCTCCTGCGCCAGGATCCGGTGGTGCGCCTCGCGCAGCGCGGGACCGGGCCCGATGCCCAGTTCGTCGGACAGGTGCGTGCGCACGACCTGGTAGATCCCCAGCGCCTCCGCCTGGTGGCCCGCCGCGGCGAGCAGCAGCATCACCTGCGCCTGGAGCGCCTCGTCCAGCCTGGCCTGGGCCGCCACGGCCCGCAGCGCGGGGAGCAGCTCCTCGGCCGTCCCGGCCTTCCGCGCGGTCTCGGCGGCGTCCCTGGCCAGCGCGAGCCGTTCGTTGTCGATCGCGGTGAACAGCGCGGCGGCCCGCGAGCCCACGTCGAGCCCGTCCGCGCACCGCCCCCGCCACAGCGTCAACGCCTCCGCGAACACCGGCACCGCGCCGACGTGGTCACCGGAGGAGGCCAGGCGACCGGCTTCGGCGGCCAGCGCGCGGAACCGCAGGAGGTCGAGCGAGCGCTCGTCGACGCCGAGCTGGTACCCGCCGGCCTTGCGGAGCAGCCAAGTCCCGGCGGCTCGCGGCGGCAGACCCGGCTCCAGCATCCGGCGCAGCAGCCCGACGGACCGGTGCACCACGTTGACCGCGCTGGTCGGCGCGCTCTCGTCCCACATCAGGTCGACCAGCTCGCCGAGGCTCACCGGCCTGCCCCCGCCCGCGAGCAGGAACGCCAGCACGAGGCGCTGCTGCGGTGCGCCCAGGTCGATCTCGACGCCGTCGCGCCACGCCCGGACCGGCCCCAGCACGGTGAAGCGCACCCGCGCGACACCGCTCCCCGTCAACTACCGGCCTCCTCGCCGCCCGCGGCACGTCAACCCCGTGACAACCGGGTGTTCACACGTTATCAAACCGAGGGACCGACACGTCTGGAACGACCGTACCGTTCAGCGGTCATATCTTGCCCACTGGGCAAGATTGGCGAGTTCCACCACGGACCGGACCAATGCCGCCACCGGTCCAGTCCCGTTCGCGGACAACACGAGCGGACCACCGGACTCGGCCACGGCCGCGGGGAGCGGACGGGGCCGATGAGCCGCCACCGAACAGTCCACTGTGGACCGCCGGCCGGTCAGGCCGCCAGCGCGGTGGCCACGGTCGGGTAGATCTCCAGCAGCTCGTCCAGCGCGGTGAGCGAGAGGGGCCGGGCCACCGCCCGACCGGCGACCACGAGGCGGAACCCGCCGCCGGCCAGCCCGCGCTGGTGGCAGCGCACCAGCGCGCTGAGGCCGGACGAGTCCAGGAACGTCACCCCCGTGAGGTCGAGGACCAGCGGCACGTCCGGCCGCTGGACCACGACGAGCCGCTCCTCCAGTTCCGGCACCGTGTTCATGTCGACGTCGCCCACGACCGCGACCACCACCGCGCCCCGCACCTCCTGGTGGTGCACGCGCAGGCGCGGAACGTCCGCGTCGGAGTCCTGTCCAGGGACCGTGCGCATCACGATCTCTCCTCGGCCGGGCGGGCGCCACGGCCCGCGTCCCGAAATCTACAGTGATGATGGTAGACATTGATGGGCGTTCCGCATAGAGTTTGTTCGACAGTGAGGTGAGGTACCACTCACGCGACCCGGAAGGACCTATGGACCTATCACCCGGAACACCCGGTCGCGGCGCGGAGAGCAGGTTCGACGACGACGACTACCCCGCCTACTCGATGGGCCGGGCCGCCGAGATCCTCGGTGTCACGCAGGTGTTCCTGCGCAGCCTGGACAACGCCGGGCTGATCGCCCCCCAGCGGTCCGAGGGCGGCCACCGCCGCTACTCCCGCTACCAGCTGAAGCTCGCGGGGCGGGTCAGGGAACTGGTGGACCAGGGCACCGCGGTCGACGCGGCGTGCCGGATCGTCATCCTGGAGGACCAGCTCACCGAGGCGCTGCGGATCAACGAGGAGCTGAAGCGGTCCCGACCGCAGGGGCCCGACGCCGACCAGGGGTGATCCGCGACCTTCGCGGATCACCCCGACGTGGCACGATGGCGCGAGACGCTCGTGCCGCACCCTGGGAATGGACCACGCCGTGATGGTTTCCGCCGCATCGGCGATCGACGTCCTCCTGGTCGAGGACGACGAGGGCGACGCCCTCATCACCGTGGAGGCCTTCGAGCACCACAAGGTGTTCAACCGCCTCCACCGGGTGCGCGACGGCGTCGAGGCGCTGGAGTTCCTGCGCCGGGAGGGCGAGCACGCGGACGCGCCCAGGCCGGGCCTGATCCTACTGGACCTCAACCTCCCCAGGATGGACGGCCACGAGGCCCTCGCGGTGATCAAGCGGGACGCGGACCTGCGCACCATCCCGGTCGTCGTGCTGACGACGTCCGGCGCCGAGGAGGACGTCCTCCTCAGCTACCAGCTCCACGCGAACGCGTACGTGACCAAGCCGGTCGACTTCGACGCGTTCGTCACCGCCATTCGGCAGATCGACGACTTCTTCATCACCGTCGTCGCGCGCCCGAGCTGAGAACGGCTTCGCCGAACTCCCGACCCGGCGGAAAAATGGGCTCCATTTCCCGCTCCACCACCCGTGCGCGCAGGTGGAAACCGGTTTCCACCTGCTTCTTCACCGATTCTCACGGCGTAGTGGTATACCACCCGATAAGGTCATCGGACCACTGCATTTTTACCTATTTCACATACCTGACGATTCGCGTACTTGAACTCGCCGCGAATTTTGCGCAATCATTGACCGGGACGTCGAGCGCTATCCACAATGCAGCTTCACGATGTGAGCCGCCACACATCCGAGGTCCGACAGTTTCTTCCTTGGAGGCACGCGTGTCCCGAAGTCAACGCCTGCGCCGAGCCGCCGTGCTCGGGTTGGTGGGCTCGCTCGCCGCGGCGGGGGTCGTCCTGGTGAACGCCGCCGGCGCGGCTCCCGGCGCCGGCGCGCTCACCGGTCTGAACACCTCGGCGGACAACCGCCGGGCCCCCGTCGGCGGCCTGTACGACTGGAGCAGGGCCGGGTACCGGGGTGGTCAGAACCTTCCCGGAGCCGCGGAGACCAACCCCGCCGCGGCCTGCCAGATCACCGCGGCGGAACTCGCGAGCCAGTTCGACGTCCGCCCGAACGACGGCGTGGACGACTCCGCGGGCATCCAGTCGGCCATCGACTCGATCAGGTCGACCTGCTCGCCGTCGGCGAGCTACACCAGGCTGAGCCTGATCACGCTGCCCGCGGGCGAGTTGGCGGTGTCGCGCGAACTCCACGTCGACGCGGACTACCTGATCATCCGCGGCGCGGGCGCGGCGGCGACGAAGATCGTCTACCGGCCGGACGCGAACACCCTCTACGACACCCTCACCGAGGACGGGTCGGACTGGGACGAGGACGGGATGACCTCGGGCGAGGGCAAGGGCGGCTGGCTGTGGCCGGGTCGCGGCCTGTTCCGCGTCCAGTCGCGCGAGGTGCACCCGGCCTACGCCGGCGCGTACGCCTCGGCTCCCGCCAACCGCAAGGACATCTTCGAGGGCACGGTGAACGTGCACTGGAAGTCCGGCGCGAAGCTGCGCGCGAAGCCGGGCGAGACCGCGTACGCCGCCAAGCAGGGCGACCGGACCGTCTACCTGGCCACCAACGCGAACACCGCCGCGATGACCGTCGGCTCGTTCATCAACATCCGCGCGGCGAACTCGGTCAAGTTCTACGAGCAGCAGAAGGCGACCGGCACCGCGTTCCCGATGCTGAACACGCACATGCGGGCGCAGATCTTCACCGTGACCGGCGTCGACACCGCGAACAAGACCGTCACGGTCGACAAGCCGCTGGAGTACGACGTCCCGATCACGTCCACCTCGGACGGTTCGGCCCCGATCGACGGCGCCGTCTACGACTCGAAGGCCGCTCCGCTCGTGGACCCGGTCGTCGGCGTCGGCTTCGAGGACTTCGGCTTCACCCAGGCGATGCCCGGCCTCGACCCGGCCGAAGCGGTCGACAACTACGGCAACATGGCGCCCGCCGCGGAGATGCACGGCATCGTCTTCAAGTGGGCGGCCAACTCCTGGGTGCGCGGGATCAAGGCGGAGATGACCGGGTCGCACCCGATCGTCACCGAGGAGGCCAAGAACCTCCAGATCGTGAACAACGAGCTGGACGGCTCGTGGAACAAGGGCAAGGGCGGCAACGGGTACTTCCGCGGCTCCCGCGTGTGGGACTCGCTCTACGCGGGCAACACGTCGCGCGATCTGCGGCACTTCACGTTCCAGTGGTCCGCGTCGGGCAACGTCGTGATCGGCAACGACTTCGACTCCGACCTGAACCTGCACGGCGGCTGGGAGCGCAACAACCTGTTCGAGCTGAACACGGTCCGCGTCCCCTACGCCCACCGCTCCGCGAACTGCCGCGCCAACTGCGGCGAGGAGGGCGGCGGCGGGCCGGACGACTCCAACTGGTTCCCGATCTGGTGGGGCGCGGGCCGGAAGGCGGTCAAGTGGTCCGGCGCCTCGGGGCCGCGCAACGTCTTCTTCAACAACACGATGACCAAGCAGCAGGCCACCGGCGGCCCGTTCAACGCCTACTACGCCGACCACGCCCGGATCTACCAGTTCGGCTGGAACGGCACCGGCTACCAGCACCTGGACGTCGGCGGCACGCCGATCACGGACTGGGCGACCAACGAGCAGCGCGACTACACCGGCGGCCACGGCGTGGACGCGACCAGGACCGACACGGCGTCGTCGCTGTTCCTGAAGTCGGTGGGCGGCACCCAGCCGACCTCCAGCTCCACCACGACCAGCACGACCACCTCCACCACCACGTCGACGACCACCAGCACCACGACCACGACGACCACCCCGCCGTCGACCGGCTGCGTCACCGCCGCGGTCACCCGGACCTCGGTGTGGAGCAGCGGCTACGGCGCCGACGTCGTGCTCACCAACGGCTGCGCCGCCGCGACCACGACGTGGGCGGTCGAGTTCGACCTGCCCTCCGGCACCACGGTCAGCAACTCCTGGAACTCGGTCCGAACCTCCACCGGCCAACACCACAGGTTCACCAACGCGAGCTTCAACGGCGCCATCAAACCCGGCGCCACCGCGAAGTTCGGCTTCAACGCCTCGGGCACCGGCCTCGCCACCGGCTGCACCGTCAACGGAAACCCCTGCGGAGGAACGCGATGAGGAATCGAGCACTGGCGCTCGCCGATGTGGCCGCGACGGTCGGGGCGCTGCTCGGCGCCACGTCCGCCCACGCGGCCGCGCCGCGGCTCACGGCCGCGGTCACCCAGACCTCGGTGTGGAACTCCGGGTACGGCGCCGACGTCGTGATCACCAACTCCGGTGACGCGGCCTCCACGTCCTGGACCGTCGAGTTCGACCTCCCGTCGGGCACCACGGTCACCAGCTCGTGGAACTCGGTCCGGACCTCGACCGGCCAGCACCACAGGTTCACCAACGCGAGCTTCAACGGCGCCGTCAAACCCGGCGCCACGGCCAAGTTCGGCTTCAACGCCTCGGGCGGCAGCCTGCCGACGAACTGCACGGTCAACGGCGTCGCCTGCGGTGGCGGCACCACCCCACCCGCGGACACCCGGGCGCCCAGCGTGCCCGGTGGCCTGCGGTCGACCGGCGTGACGTCGGGCTCGGTGTCGCTGTCGTGGACGGCGTCCACCGACAACGTCGCCGTGACCGGCTACGAGGTCCTGCTCGGCGGCGCGGTCGGCGCCACCACCACCGGCACGACCGCCACGGTCGACGGCCTGTCCCCCGCCACCGCGTACTCGTTCACCGTGCGGGCCCGCGACGCGGCGGGCAACAGGTCCGCGGCGAGCCCGGCCGTCAGTGCCACGACCAGCCCGGACAGCGGCAGTGGCGGCACGGTGGACGTCTCCACGGCGGCGCAGCTCCAAGCCGCGCTGGCCGCGGCCTCCCCCGGCCAGACGATCCGGATGGCGGCGGGCACCTACCGCGGCTCGTTCGCCGTCGACGGCCGCGCGGGCACGGCGTCGCAGCGGATCACCCTGAGCGGCCCGTCGAACGCCGTCATCATCAACGACGGCCCGTCCGGCGAGGCCCCGTCCTGCCCCGCCCCCACGGCGGGCTGGGACTCCGGCTACGGCCTGTGGCTGTTCGGCGCGCCGTACTGGAACCTCACCGGATTCACCGTGCAGGAGTCGAAGAAGGGCATCGTGCTGGACGACTCCCACCACACCACCATCGACGGCGTCTCCGTGCACCACGTCGACGAGGAGGCCGTGCACTTCCGCCGCTCCTCGGCCGATGGCGTCCTGCGCGACTCCACCATCACCGACACCGGCCTCGTCCAGCCCGGCTACGGCGAGGGCGTCTACCTCGGCTCCGCCAACTCCAACTGGGCCTGCCACGGCAACAGCGGCGGCATCGACCGCAGCGACCGGATCCAGGTGCTGAACAACCGGATCGGCCCGAACGTCGCGGCCGAGCCGATCGACGTCAAGGAGGGCACCTACGAGGGCGTCATCCGCGGCAACACCTTCGACGGCCAGGGCATCACCGGCGAGAACTCGGCCGACTCCTGGATCGACGTCAAGGGCATCGGCTACCTCATCGAGGACAACACCGGGACGTTCCGCGGCCCCGGCGTGTTCGCCAACGGCTACGAGACCCACAACACCAGCACCACGCCCACCCTGCCCAACGGGTGCGGCAACGTGTGGCGCGGCAACCGCTCCGACCTCGGTGGCGTGGGCCAGTACGCCATCAACATCACGTCGGTGTCCAAGTGCTCGGCGATGCCCAACGTCGTGTACGCGTCGAACACCGTGACCGGGGCGGTGAAGGGCCTGACCAACGCCGCGGTGACCCCGTAGCCCCTGTCGTGGACGGGCCCGGCGAGCCGCCGGGCCCGTTCGCGTTCACGCCTTCTTCGCCGCCGACACCACCGACGGCTGCACGTCCCAGTTCTCCGCCACGTCGGGCTTGCCGAACAGGTAGCCCTGCGCGTAGTCGCAACCCGCCGCCCGCAACCACTCGGCCTGGGCCGGGGTTTCGATGCCCTCGGCCACCGCGACGGCCCCCAGGACCCTGGTGAGGTCGATGATGCAGCGGACGACACCCGCGGTGCGGCCGGACTCGCCCAGCTCCGCGGTGAACGACTTGTCGACCTTCACGATGTCGAACGGGTAGCGCTGGAGGTAGCTCAGCGACGAGTAGCCCGTGCCGAAGTCGTCCAGCGCCACGCGCACGCCCATCTCCCGGACGGCCATCAGCGTGCGCATCGCGACCTCGTCCGCCCACACCGACTCGGTGACCTCGATCGTCAGGCCCTTCGGGCGCAGGCCGGTCGTGGTGAGCACCTCGTCGAGGGTGTCCAGGAAGCCCGCCTGGGAGAGCTGGCGGGTCGACACGTTGACGGTGACGCCGATGGACCGCTCCTGCCAGCGCACGGCCTGCTCGCACGCGTCGAGCAGCACGCGGTTGCCCAGCGGCACGATGAGGCCGGTCTCCTCGGCGAGCCCGATGAACTCGATGGGGCTGAGCAGGCCGTGGCCGGGGCGCTGCCAGCGGACGAGCGCTTCGGCGCCGGTCACGCGGCCGGTCGCCAGGTCGACGATCGGCTGGTAGTGCAGGACCAGTTGGCCGCTGTCGATGGCGGCGCGCAGGTCGACCTTGTCGCGCTGCCGCGCCAGCACCTGCTCGCCCATCTCCGGGTGGAACAGCCGGTGGCGGGAACCGCCCTCGCGCTTGGCGACGTACATGGCGGTGTCCGCGTCGCGGAGCAGGTCGGTGGCGGTGCCCTCGCCGTGGGACACCGCGATCCCGACGCTGGCGCGGATCACCAGCTCGTAGCCGAACGCGGACAGCGGTTCGGCCAGCGCGGCGAGGACCCGGTCTCCGAGCAGGACGCAGGCGTCGGCGTCGTGACCGGGGGCGAGGACGGCGAACTCGTCACCCCCTATCCTCGCGGCGACCGCGCCGGGGCCCGCCGCCGAGTGGATCCGGTCGGCGGCCGACATCAGGTACTCGTCGCCGGACTCGTGGCCCTCGGCGTCGTTGATCTCCTTGAACTGGTCGAGGTCGATGACCAGCAGCCCGACCGGACCGCCGTCACCGGGCACGGCCTGCTCGACCAGGTGCAGGAAGTGCGAGCGGCCGACGAGCCCGGTCAGCTCGTCGCGTTCGGAGCGCGTGCGCAGGGCCTCCTCGCGGTGGGTGCGGGCGCTCACGTCCACGACGGCGACCAGCGTGCGGTCCGGGTCGACGGGCATCGGGTGCAGCGCCAGGACCCCGGTCTGGCCGACTCGCACCTCCACCGGGTCCGCCGTCGCCGTGCCGCACCCGTGCTCGCACGCGGTGATGTCCGGCCCGTGGGGACACGGCACCGAGCCCGGCCCTGACCAGTCGAGCAGCGTCCGCGCGCGGTCGTTGTGCAGTTGCGGCACGCCGTCGTCGCCCAGCAGCACCAGGCC
>DATMCA010001359.1:0-2338 GCA_035559015.1 Umezawaea sp.
ACTTCACCCAACCCGACCTCCAGGTAGTCGATCCGATCGGTGGCGACCAGCATCGTCGCCCCACCCGTCACCGCGTTGACGATCGCCACAGCCGCCGCAGCGGGATCCACACCGGCATCGACGTCACCCGACACCTTCAACGCCCGAACCCCGACCTCCAGGAACCCGTGCCACCTCGCGTACAGGTCCACCAGGATCTCCCGCGTACCCGGATCAGCCAGCCCCAACTGCGCCGTCAACGCCGACAACGGACAACTCCCCCGCTGATCGGCGTACTTCTCGACCACCCGCCTTCGCCACGCCTGCAACTTCCGCCACGACGTCAGGTCGCCCAGGAACGGCATCTGGTCGACCAACACCTGCTCAGCCTCGAACCGGGCCACAGCCAACAACAACGCCGACTTGCCATCCGGGAAGTAGTGGAACAACTGACTCTTGCTGGTGGCCGTGACCTCACGAATGTCATCCAACCCGACATTCACCGGCCCACGCTCACGCATCAACCCCGCAGCACCCTCAACAATCCGCCGCCGAGTAGCCACCCCACGCGAAGTCAGCACCCGCTCCATGCACCAAGCCTAGGCGCCATCCCACAACCGCCCGCCTCACCTCCACAACCACAGCACAATCGAGACCCTTCTCTCCTCCTCCGTCCTCCCGGATTCCCGCCGCCCCAAGTCATTGCGTCACGAAGTCATCCTCAGACAGCACCTAGATGAGCCCACTGGCCGCGAGAGTTCGGCGTACGACGGGGTCGGTGGGGGTGAGGCCGTAGCGGTGTTCGTACACGGCTTCGACCACGGCGCGGAGGTCGTCGTTTGTGAGTGGTGGTGTTGAGGAGCGGTTCAGGTCCGCGGCCATCAGGCGTAGGGAGTGCGGCTCCTCGTCGTCGCCGTGGGGCGGTAGGTACGACTCCACCGGGAGCAGCAGTGCGCCGTTCCGCTCATAGAAGGAGATCCGTCTGTTCCGCACCACGACTTCGGCGGCGTCCGCGCCGGATTCGGCCGGGTCCTCCACGTCGTGCACCATGCGCGTGAAGCCAGCCTCTCCCATGGCCGCGGTCAGGTGCTTCCACAGCTGCGACCCGACGCCGCGTCCACGACTGGCCGCGACGAAGTACCGCAGGAACACCCAGCCGGTGGACGCCAGCGGTCGCAGCACGGCGAAGCCGATCGGGGTGTCGTCGACCAGCACGAACGCGCGGTCGACCAGCAGTGAGTCGAACGGCGCCCGCAGGTGCGGCGGGAACCCGTCCTCGTAGATCCCCCGCACCAACTCCAGGTCTCCGGCCTCCAACGACTCCGCCGCCACCAGCTTCACCGGAACATCCCTCCCACCATCGTCCGCAGCACCGAGATGTCCTTGATCCGCGCGGGGTCCACCGTCGCCGGGTTGGCCGACAGCACGACCAGGTCGGCGAGCTTGCCCGGCGTGATCGTCCCCTTCGCGGCCTCCTGGCACGACGCGTACGCCGAGCCATAGGTGAAGGCACGCAAGGCTTCCAGCCCGCTCACCGCCTCGTCCGGGTTGAACGACGCGCCGGACGACGTCACCTGGTTCACCATGTCGTGCATCCCGAGCAACGGGGCGCCTCGAACCACCGGCCGGTCCGAACTGCCCGGCACGACCAGCCCGGCGTCGAGCAGCGATCTCTGCCGGTAGGCCCACTTCACCCGGTCAGGACCCAGCGCGGTGATCATCCCGTCGCCGATCTCGTTGACGAACCTGCCCTGCGGCACCGGGACCACGCCCAACGCGGCCGCCCGTGCCACCTGATCGGGCCGCGCGACGCCGAAGTGCTCGATCCGGTGCCGCGGCGCGGACCGGGGGAACTGCCCCGCCGCCGACTCGTACGCGTCCAGCACCAGGTCGATCGCCGCGTCCCCGATGGCGTGCGTCGCGACCCGCCAGCCGGACCGGTGGGCCGCGATGATCATCGCTCTCAGGTCCTCCGCTTCCCCTTGCAGGTAGCCACGTTCACCCGGTGTGTCGGCGAAGTCCTGGCACATCGCGGAGGTGTGCCCGATCAGCGAACCGTCGGAGAACACCTTCACCGGCCCGATGCGCAGCCAGTCGTCGCCGAACCCGCTGCGGATCCCCAGGTCCAGCCCCAGCGACAGCCCGTCGTCGGCGTGCGCGGTCAACGGCCGCAGCGCGTCGACCGCCACCATCAGCTCGACCCGGACGTGCAGCTTCCCCCTGTCCCGGGCGGCCTGGTACGCGGCGACCTCCACGGGTGACTTGCCGATCCAGCCGCCACCGATCCCGGCCTCGACGCAGCTCGTGATCCCCTCGGCCAGGTACTGCCGCCCGGCCCGGTCGATCGCGTCCACCAACG
>DATMCA010001360.1:0-2079 GCA_035559015.1 Umezawaea sp.
CGGCCAGCGGCTTCTCGAGCTCGCGGTCGCCGGAATAGCGCTTGTCGTCGAGCCAGACGCTCTCCGGGCCCCAGTAGACGTCCTCGTCGGCTTCCCACACGTCCGCGCGGCCGCCGGCGAAGCCGAAGGTCTTGAACCCCATGGTCTCCAGGGCGCGGTTGCCCGTGAAGATCATCAGGTCGGCCCACGAGATCGTGCGGCCGTACTTCTTCTTGACCGGCCACAGCAGCCTGCGCGCCTTGTCCAGGTTGCCGTTGTCCGGCCAGCTGTTCAGCGGTGCGAAGCGCTGCATGCCCGCGCCCGCGCCACCGCGGCCGTCCTCGACGCGGTAGGTGCCCGCGCTGTGCCACGCCATCCGGATCATGAACGGGCCGTAGTGGCCGAAGTCGGCGGGCCACCACTCCTTCGACGACGTCAGCACCTCGTCCACGTCGCGCGCCAGGGCGTCGAGGTCGAGGGTGGCGAACGCGGCGGCGTAGTCGAAGTCACCGCCCATGGGGTCGGAGGCGGGGGAGTGCTTGCGGAGGATCGACAGGTTGAGCTGGTTCGGCCACCAGGTCCGGTTGCCGCCACCCTCGGTGGGGTGGTTGATGCGACCGGCGGAGACCGGGCACCCGCCCGCGCTCTCCTCGTTCATCTCTCCAACGACGGCGTCAGGACTGTCAGACACGGGATTCTCCAGGATCAAAAGGAACTAACCGGCAGTGGTGGAGCACACGGGGCACAGGCCCCAGTAGATGACCTCCGCCTCCTCGACCACGAAGCCGTGGTCGTCGGAGGCGGTCAGGCAGGGGGCTTCGCCGACGGCGCAGTCGACGTCGGCGATGGCGCCGCACGACCGGCACACGACGTGGTGGTGGTTGTCCCCGACCCGCGCCTCGTAGCGCGCCACGGAGCCCTGGGGCTCGATGCGGCGCAGCAGCCCAGCGGTGGTCAAGGCCCGCAGGACGTCGTAAACAGCCTGGTGGGACACCCCGCCGAGGCCCTCACGAACGATACCGATGATCGAATCCGTGTCGACGTGCGGGTGGTCGTGCACCGCGGACAGCACCGCGAGACGAGGGCGGGTCACCCGCAGGGCGGCCCCTCGCAGCATGTGCTCGAAGTCCGTTGGCGATGGCACGCCCCGGAGTGTGCCCTGCTTTCTGGAATGAATCAAGAATCGGGCGCTGGTGGCTTCGGTCGTGGCGTTCGGGGTCCGGTCGAACGCGTGCCCCGCCGTCGCGTTCCCCCTGTGCGATGCTCGTCGCCGGATGACCGAATCGCCCCACCGCGTCGGCACCCGGACCGCGACGTCCCTGGTGGCGGACGTGCTGTCGCGAGTTCCGGAGTTGTCCGACGCCCTCGTGCGGGTCATCGCGGAGCAGAACCCCGGCTACCGGCGGGTGAACGTGGTGCCGCGCCACGACCTCTGGCGGTCCTGCCACGACAACCTCACCCGCGTGCTGCAACTGGTCTCCCGTGCGGCGGGCGGCGGGGGTGACGTGCCTGCCGACGAGGTGTATGACGCGGCTCGGGCGACCGGGGCGCAGCGGGCGGGGCAGCGGATGCCGCTGGACGACGTGCTGCGGTCGTTCCGGCTGGGTGGGCGGCTCGTCTGGGAGGCGTTGATCGCCGAGGCGCGCACCGACGAGCGCACCGATCCGGACGAGCTGCTCGACCTGGCGTCGTGGGTGTGGGCGGTCGTGGACGAGACGTCGGCGCAGGTCGCGGTCGCTTACCACGCGACGGAGCGCGAGCTGGTGCGCGTGGACGAGCAGCGGCGGGCCACGTTGTGGGAAGGCCTGCTGCACGGGCGGGCGAAGGACCCGGCGTTCGCGCACGAGGTGGCGCGCAGCATCGGGGTGCCGGTCGACGGGCCGTACGCGGTCGTGGTCGTCGACGGTGAGCCCGTCGCGTTCGAGGGCAGGTTGGCCGACGCGGGCCTGACGTCGGTGTGGCAGGTGCGGGCGAACACCCTCGTCGGGCTGGTCGCCGTCGGGGAAGGCGGGCTCGACGTCGCCCTGGGCGTGCTGCGCGACCGGCCGGGAGTCGTGGCGGGGCTGTCGATGGCGGTGCGGGGACTGGCGGAGGGCGACG
>DATMCA010001361.1:0-4999 GCA_035559015.1 Umezawaea sp.
CTGGACTGGCAGGTCTACCACGAACCCGCCTACTGGGCCGAGCTGAACAGGCGCAGGACACTCGTCGGCCTCCCCGGCGACCTGGACGGCCTGCGACGCGAAGGCGAGCCGGCCATGTTCCCTTCCTGATCTCCCGAGCGGGTGCACGTCGAACGCCCATCCACGCCGTTGGCGTGATTTCGGCGCCTGATGGGGGCAGCGCGCACAGCACGTCCGGTGCGGTCGTCGGCGCACGGGACAGGGCGTTCGGGGACGTTCACCGCGCCCGTGCGGCTTCGGCCGTTCCGGAGGGACTCGAGTTCCGCACGGGGAACGTCACGCCGGTGAGGTCTTCGGACACGGCCCACAGGCGCTGCTGGACGGCCACCTCGTACGAGTCCGGGCTGGAGGTGACCAGGCGGGGGTGGCCCTTGACCTCGTTGCGTCCGCCGGGGCCGTAGTACTGGCCGCCGAGCACGGCGGGGTCGGCGGCGGCGCGCAGGGTCGGCAGCGCGCCCATCGCCGGCGTCTGGGTGATCAGCGGCGCGAGCCAGGTGAGCGGGAGCCGGAAGATCGCGGGGGTGTTGCGGGCGAGTTCGGTGCTGGACAGGCCGGGGTGCGCGGCCACCGCGACGGTGGTGCCGTGCGGGGCGAGCCGGCGCTGGAGCTCGTAGGTGAACATCAGATTGGCCAGCTTGGACTGGCCGTAGGCGGAGACCCGGCTGTACGAGCGGTCCCACTGGAGGTCGTCGAAGTGGATCGCGGCCCGGATGCGGTGGCCGGTGCTGCTGACCGTCACCACGCGCGAGCCGGGCACCGGCAGCATCCGGTCCAGCAGCAGCCCGGTGAGCGCGAAGTGGCCGAGGTGGTTGGTGCCGAACTGCGTCTCGAAGCCGTCCGGGGTGGTCTGCTTCGGGGTGTACATCACGCCGGCGTTGTTGATCAGCAGGTCGATCCGGTCGAACCGGGACCGCAGCGCCGCCGCCGCGGTCCGGACGGAGTCGAGCGAGGCCAGGTCCAGCGCCTGCACGGTCACGTCGCCGGTCATCCGGGCAGCGGCCCGCTCGCCCTTCTCGGCGTCGCGCACGGCGAGCACCACGGACGCCCCGCGCTCGGCGAGCGCCTTGGCGGTCTCGTACCCCAGTCCGGTGTTGGCCCCGGTCACCACCGCCACCCGCCCGCGCTGGTCCGGAATGTCCGCCGTCGTCCACTTCTCGCTCATGCCAGGCTCCCACCAACTAAAGTACCGGAGGTATCTTGTACTCCGACGAGGCTAAAGTACCTCCGGTACGTTGTCAACGTACCGGAGGTACTTAAGTTAAGGTGGCGGTCGTGACTTTCCAGCGGGCGCGAACCGACGAGCAGCGGGAGATCCGCCGGCGGGCGATCCTCGACATGGCGTCGACGATGCTCGACGAGATGCCCGTGGCCGCGGTCACCCTCAACGAACTCAGCCGCCGCGTAGGTCTGGCGAAGCCGAACGTGCTGCGCTACTTCGAGTCCCGCGAGGCGGTGCTGCTGGAACTGCTGGACCACTTCCTGCGGGAATGGCTGGCGGAACTGACCGGCGAGTTGGCCGCCGGCGTCGACCGGGACCAGCCCATGGCCGAGCGAGCGGTAGCGGTGGCCGGGATCCTCGGCCGCTCGCTCTCCGGCCGAGTGGTGCTGTGCGACCTCTTCGGCGCCCAGGGCGGCGTCCTGGAGCACAACGTCTCCGTCGAGGTCGTGGCCCGCTACAAGCGCGCCTCCCTGGACCGCCTGACGACCATGACCGCCCTGCTCCGGGACTACCTGCCGGAACTGGGCGAGAACGCGACCCTGTTCAGCCTGCAGACCATGGTCATGGCCGGCGCGCTGTCGGCGTACAGCACACCCCCGCCCAGCCTCCGGGCCGCCTACGAGGCCGAGCCCGACCTGGCCCGCTTCCACCTGGAACTGAAGGACTACCTGGAGCAGGCCCTGGTCGCGACCCTCCTGGGCGTGCTGCCCCGCGGCTGACCCGGGACGGCGGCGCCGCCGTCCCGGGTCAGCCGCGGTCCGGCGTGTCAGACGGGGACCAGTTCGCAGTTCCTCAGGGTCGCCTCGTCACCCAGGTCCTGGCCGACGTAGTAGCCGGAGGAGACCAGCAGGCTGCGGTAGACCGCTCCCGCCGGTCCCTGCCAGTAGTCGTTGTACAGCAGGCCGTTCACGACGGCGAACCTCGTCGCGTACGCCGACGCCCGGTAGTACCAGCCCGTCGCCTTGAGGCTGAGGTGGTTCCCGTCGTCCTTGATCAACCACTTCGCCCACCCCCCGTCCACGTCCTGCAACTGGAACTGGCACGCGGCGGCGACGTCCTCGCGCATGACGATGTAGTCCCAGAAGGACTGCGTCGCGTTGGGCCCCAACGGACTGAGGTACCCGGTGACGTCCTTTCCGGACTCGCTCCGGTAGGTCGCCCTGAGGTAGTACCAGGTGTCGAGGTCGATCTCGGCCGCCACCCCCGCGGGCAGGGCCAGCGGGGGGCCGTCGGGGACGAACGGCTGGTCGTTCTCGGACGGGGACCTCTGCGGATCCGACATGGAACCCACCCTTTCGAAACTCCGGGAAATGGGCGCACGGAAGGAGATCGGCGGCGCGGCTCCGGACGCGGTCCGCTGGCGTCAGTCGGACTCCCGATCGACGTGGTACTCACGTCGAGACCACCTGTCGCCCTCGGTGGTGGTCCATTGCAGACTGCGCGCCGACCTCACCCCCGGTCCACGCTTGTCACCCGCTCGTGGCGGAGGACTCACCTGCTCGGACGCAGGCGCTACCGGGATTCACCCGAGGTGGCCGACGGCTGGTTCCGGGTCGCCCGATCGCGGAGGAGCGCGGCGGCCCGCACGGACCAGTCGTGGTGCTCCTGCTCGAACCGCAGGCCGCGCAAGCACGTCAGGTACGGCCCGATCGGCGAACCGTGGCGCAGGTAGGTCTCCTCGTCGAGATCGCCGCGGAAGCGCCGCAGGAGCTTGTCGAGGATCTCCACCTTGGCCGCGGCGGCCGCGGCCCGTTGATCCAGCTGCGCGATCACCGGTGCCGCGTCGACGTGGTCGACGGCCTGGACCTTGACCAGGAGGTCGTCGCGGATGAACGACGGTTTGCTCGTGGCGGCGGCGAAGCTCGCCAACTCGGCGAGGCCGGCGTCGGTGACCGTGAACAGCCGCTTGGTGGGTCGGGTTCGCTGGACCACTTCCCGGCCGCTGATCAACCCGTCGTTCTCGAGCTTGGACAGTTCCAGGTAGAGCTGCTGCGGTCGGGCGTACCAGAAGTTGGCGACACCCACGTCGAACGCCTTGGTCAACTGGTAGCCGCTGTACTCACCGGACAGCAGCGCCGCGAGTACAGCGTGCCGCAGGCTCACCGGTGGGTCTCCCGCTCGTCGACGTGGTGGACGAGCCCATCATAGCCATGCTTATGATTACTCATCATTCTGACTAGGGAGACGGCGTGCCAGCCACGGAACGGTCCGCCCGGAGCGGTGAGTACCTGCGCTACGTCGCCTTGGGCGACAGCCAGACGGAGGGCGTCGGCGACGGTGACGACACCCTGGGCCTGCGCGGATGGGCGGACCGGCTCGCCGAAGTCCTCGCCGTCGACAACCCCGACTTTCAGTACGCCAACCTCGCCGTCCGCGGTCGCCGCGCGGGTGAGGTCCGGGCCGAGCAACTGGGGCCCGCTCTCGCCCTGCGGCCCGACGTGGCCACCGTCGTCGCCGGGGTCAACGACCTGCTCCGGCTCCGCGTCGAGACGTCCGCGGTGGTCGGTCACCTGGAGGCGATGTTCGCCGCGCTGACCGAGTCCGGAGCCCGCGTGGCGACCGTGACCTTCCCCGACCTCACCAGGGTCATCCCGCTCGCCCGGCCGGTCCGCTCCCGCATCCTCGCCATCAACGACGGGATCCGCGCCGCGGCCGGTCGGCACGGGGTCGCCGTCGCGGAGATCGCTCGGCACCCCGCCGTCGCCGACCGCCGGTTCTGGGCCGACGACCGGCTGCACTGCAGTCCCCTGGGCCACCAACTGATCGCCGCCGCGGTGGCGCACGCCCTGCGGGTACCGGGCAGCGACGATTCCTGGACCGAACCACCGCCACCGCTGCCCGTCCCGCTGTCCGCCCACGGGCGTGCCACCGCCGAACTGCGCTGGGCGGCCACCTTCCTCGGCCCCTGGCTCGGCAGGCGCCTGCGCGGCCAGTCGTCCGGGGACCAGCGGACGGCCAAACACCCGCGGCTCCACCGGGTCGAGGCACCCCGGAGCTGAGCCCGCTGGATCACCGGTTCCACGACCTCTCGTAGAGCTGGACGCCGTTCGCGTCGCGGGCCACGGCGTGCACGACCAAGGGCTCAGGGCGGGCGTTGGGGCCCGACGAGTCGAACAACGGGACGAGGAACGCGAACGTGCGGCCGGCCACGGTGACCGGCTGCGGCGGACCGTCGCCGAGGTTGACGGTCAGGGTCGAGACCTCCGGTCGGAGTTCACCGCCGTAGATCGTGCGGTCGCCCTGGACGATGGTCAGGACGTTCATCACGGCGGGCGCGCCGCTGTTGACGAGGAGGGTCCGGACGGCCTCGGTCCTCTCCTCGTCCGACCGGCACGTCACCAGGCTGTCCGGGCTGCGGCCGAGCACGAGCCTGCCACCGGGGTAGGTCACCAGCGCTCCCGGCTGGTAGGAGTCCGGGTCCGGCAACGGCCGCGACGACCGGGTCAGGCAGTCGCCGAGCGCGCTGCCCGCGTCCGACGCGCGGTCCGGCGCGGGTCCGTCCGGGCGGTCGCGGACCACGACGGCGGGCGACGCGGGCGCGGTGAGTTCCCGCACGGCCGTGGGGTCCTCCGAGTCGATCTCGTTGACGCTGATCCGCGTCCCGGTCAGGTTCAGCCCCGCCCGCCCGACGAACAGGTGGTCGCCCGACTCGGCTTTGAGCTGGACGCTGCCGTTGGGGCCGATGCCTTTGAGCGCGATCCGGTTCCAGTCCACGTCGGTGACGCCGGCGACGACGCCTTC
>DATMCA010001362.1:0-2304 GCA_035559015.1 Umezawaea sp.
GCGACGTCAGCCCCATCGGTGTCCCGCTGCCGGACCTCGGTGTCCACGTGCTGTACCGCCACGGGATGCCGTGCCCCGTCGGCGTCACCGGCGAGTTGCACGTGGCGGGCGCCGGACTGGCCCGCGGCTACACCGGGCTCCCGGCGCTGACGGCCCAGCGGTTCGTGCCGGACCACCTGTCCGGCGTGCCCGGCGCCCGCCTGTACCGCAGCGGCGACCTGGCCCGGTGGAACGCGCTGGGCGGCCTGGAGTACCAGGGCCGGGCCGACACGCAGGTCAAGATCCGCGGCTACCGCATCGAGACCGGCGAGATCGAGAACGTCCTCGCCACGCACCGGAGCGTCCTCGAAGCCGCCGTCACCCCGCACACCGACACCGACGGGCGGACCGACCTGGTCGCCTACCTCGTGCCGGAGACCGCCGCCGCGCCGCCACCGGTCGACGAGGTGCGGGCCTGGCTCGGCGAACGGCTGCCGGACTACATGATCCCGCGGCACCTCGTGACGCTGGACGCGCTTCCCCTGACGCCGCAGGGAAAGGTGGACCGCCGGGCCCTGCCCGAGCCCGCCGCGGACCGGCCTGCGCTGGAACAGCGGTACGTATCGCCCCTGGGAGACCTGGAGAACCTGTTCGCCGACATCTGGCGCCGGGTGCTGGGCGTCGACCGGGTGGGCAGGCACGACAACTTCTTCGACCTGGGCGGCGACTCGATCCGCAGCATCCAGATCCTGGGCCGGGTCAGGGACGCCGGGTTCACCGTGGGGCTCCAGGAGTTCCTCGACGCCCCCACGCTCGCCGACCTCGCCACGACCGTCGCACCGTCCACACCGGACGACGTGCGGACCACCCGCCCGTTCTCCCTCGTCGGCGAGGCCGACCGCGCGCTGCTGCCGGACGGGCTGGAGGACGCCTACCCGATGGCGGAGCTCCAGGTCGGCATGGTCTACGAGATGGAGCGCGACCGCGCGCGCAACCCGTACCACAACGTGGAGACGCTGCGGCTGGCCGGACGCTTCGACGAGGCGTGCTTCCGCGCGGCCGTGGACCACGTGGTGGCGCGCCACCCGGTGCTGCGCACGTCCTTCGACCTGGTCGGGTTCACCGAGCCGATGCAGTTGGTGCACGCCGTCGTCGAGGTGCCGTTCACGGTCGTCGACCTGCGTCGCGCCGAGGACCGCCACGCGGCGCTCCTGGAGCACGTCCGGCACGAGCAGGGCACCCGGTTCGACCTGTCCGGGGCACCGCTGCTGCGGATGGCCGTGCACGTGCTGTCCGAAGACGCCTTCCAGTGGACTATCACCGAGCACCACGCCGTCCTGGACGGGTGGAGCGTCGTCTCGACCCTCGCGGAGATCACCGACCGGTACCGCGACCTGCTCGCGGGCACGCGACCGGCGGTCGAGCCGCTCCGGTCCCTCTACCGGGACTTCGTCGCCGCCGAGCGCGCGGCCCTGAACTCGCCGGAGAGCCGGGAGTTCTGGCGCGACCGGCTCGCGGGCGCCCCCGACGGCCGGATCCCCCGCTGGGACGCCGACCTCGCGGGCGAGCGGGTGGACGGCGAGCGGCACGTGCGCGACGAGGCCGCGGGCCACGGGTCGCTGATCACCCCGCTGTCCGCCGACCTGCTCCGCGGTCTGGAGGAGTTCGCCGGTCGTGCCTCGGTGCCCGTCAAGACGGTCGTGCTCGCCGCACACCTCAGGGTGCTCGGCCTGTTCACCGGCTCGACCGACGTGCTGGTCGGCCTGACGTCCAACGGGCGGCTGGAGGAGACCGACGGGTCCGAGGCCCGCGGCCTGTTCCTCAACACCGTGCCGCTGCGGGTGCGGCTGCCCGAGGGCAGTTGGCAGGACCTCGCGCGTGCCGTCTTCCGCGCGGAGCGGGACCTGCTGCCGCACCGGCGCTACCCGTTGGCGGCCCTCCAGCGCGAACTCGGCGGCGACCGGCCGCTGTTCGAGTCCAACCTCACCTACAACAACTTCCACCGGATCGCGCGGCTAGCGACGGACGGCACGATCGACCAGGCGGGCACCGACCCGGTGCTCCCCGGTGTCGCGCGCACGAACTTCCCGCTGGACGTGACCTTCAGCCACGAACCGGGCGCCGACGGCCTGCTCCTGGAGATCGACTACGCCCTGGGCGACCTCACCTCGGACCAGGTCGTGCGACTGCGCGACAGCCACCTGCGCGTGCTGCGCGCCATGGTCCTCGACGGCGAGGCGCACCACCGCGCGTCGTCCCTGCTCGGTGCCGGTGACGAGGAGGTGCTCGCGTCGTGGCAGGGCACGTCCGCGCCGGTGTCCGGAC
>DATMCA010001363.1:0-9317 GCA_035559015.1 Umezawaea sp.
TCTTGATGTCCTCCGCGCTCGGCTCGTGAAGCAGGCCCGCCGCCGAGAGCAGCGTCGCGGCGAAGTGCCGGTCCTTGACGGCGTGAGCGGCCACCAGCCGGTTCAGCTTCCGACGGCCGAGTGTGCCCGCGACGGACAGGAACCTTTCCAGGGCGGGATCATGTGCCGCACCGGAACGGATCGAGGAGAACACGACACCGTGCTCCGGCGCGGCCAGGGTCAGGGCGACGGCGTGAGCGCACAGCCCTTTCACCGGGCAGTCGCATTCCCCGACAAGCTCACCGTTGACCACGGCGACCCACACGTCGACGCGCCCGAAAACAGGGTCGGCCACCACGGCGGTGACACCGCCTCGGTCCTCAGCGATGGCACCTACCCGCGTCACGAACTCCTGACCCGGCACGGCGATCTCGGGTCCTACCGCACCCAACAACGCGTTCACATCAAGTCTCACGGCCACCCGCACAGTCAACCGCAGCCGATCGAGTCGCCCGTGAGGGACCTATCCGAGCCCCAGTCGCTGCTGCTCCGCCAGCACGACCTGCTTCTCCACCGACACCGTCGAGTCCAACGCGGACTCGTGGCTGTGCTTGGTGTCGCTCTCACGGGCGTAGTGGTCGAACAGCAGCGTCTTGTGGTCTCTGATCTCCTGGACCTGAACGTCCACGCTGTCCTTCACCAGCAGCCGGTGCACGTGGACCTTGCGGACCTGGCCCATGCGGTGGCAGCGGGCGATGGCCTGGTCCTCGGTGCTCGGTTTCCACTGCGGTTCGGCGATGATCACGACCGACGCCGCCTGGATGTTGAGGCCCACTCCGCCCGCCTCGATCTGTGCCGCGAGCACCGCGTGGCCCTCGTGGGCGGTGAAGTCGTCGACCAGTTGCTGGCGGCCCGACGACGACGTGCTGCCGGTGAGCGGGCCGTAGGCGCCGGTGTGTTCGGCGACCGTGGCCAGGACGTCGAGGAAGTAGGAGAAGACGACGACCTTCCAGCCGTTGTCGCGAGACTCCCCGATGATCTCCAGCATCCGCTCCAGCTTCGCCGACCCCTCCGGTTTGCCGGGCTCGTAGGCGGCGCGGCGCATGGCCATCAGGTTCCCGGCGCGCACGGCGTCGAGGTAGGCGATCTGGTCGGCGCCGTCGAACTCGACCCAGTCCTCGACCTCCAGCAGCTCGGGCAGTTCACCGAGCACGTCCTCCTGGTTGCGCCGCAGGTAGACGGGGGCGACCAGGCGGCGGAACGCCTTGGCGCCAACGACCGCGTTGGTCCCGCCGGCGCGCGCGGCGACGCCTGGCTGGAGGTAGGAGACGAGCGTGCGGAACTCCTCGACGCGGTTCTCCATCGGCGTGCCGGTGAGCAGGACCGCCCGGTCCGCGCGCTGCACCACGGCGTTGACGGCCTTGGAGCGCTGGGTGTCCGGGTTCTTCACGAAGTGCGCCTCGTCCACGACGACCAGCGCCGGGCGGAACCTCTTCGGCAGGGCCAGTTTCGGCAGCGTGCCGAACGTCGTCACGCCGACGCCGCCCTGCTTGAGCCACTCCCCCACGGCGTCGTCGCGGCCCGCGCCGTGCAGCCGGTGCGGCACGAGGTCGCTGTGCCGCGCGATCTCGTTCACCCAGTTGACGACCACGCTCGCCGGGCAGATCACGACGAACCCGCGACCTCCGCGAGCGGCGAGGCTCGCCATGACGGCGATGGCCTCGATCGTCTTGCCCAGCCCCATCTCGTCGCCGATGATCACCCGTTTGCGGGCGAGGACGAACTTGGCGCCGAACTCCTGGTAGCCGCGCAGCGACACCTTGAGCCGACTCGTGTCCAGTACGACCGAGTCGACCTCGCGCTCGATGTCCGCCGGGACGAAACCCTTGGCGGCGCTGCGGTCCACCACGGCTTCCGCGCCCGCCAGGTCGGCGAGGACGGTGTTGTACGCGGCGGCGTCTAGCTCGTAGTCCCGCCACAGTGCGCGGTGGTCCAGGTCCGGCACGCGCAGCTGGACGCCCACGGCCCGCAGCGCGGCGACGTCCCGGCTGCCCAGCAGCTCTTCGAGCCGGGCCAGCGAGGCGAGCGCGGCCTCCTTGTTCTTCTTGAACGAGAAGAGCATCCGCACACCGCTGGACGCGCGTGACGCCGCCCGCACGTCGGCGTCGACGCGGGCGAGCACGTCGGTGATCGGGTCGCGCAGCGGTGCGACGAGCTGGGTGGCCCGCCGGAGCTTCGACATGAGCTGGAGCAGTTCGGTCTGCGCCCGTCCGGTCCGATCGGGGTCCAGCCGCACGGTCGTGTCCCGCTTGAGCGCGTCCACGATGGCCTTGGCCGCGTCGAGCACCAGCCGCGCCGACTGCGGCCCGACCCCCTGCACCCCGTCGAGCCGGGCGAACGACGCCCCGGCCACGTCGGCGACGGTCTGGAACCCCGCGGCCCTGAGCTTCCCGAGCCGCAGACCGGCCGCGGCGTCGCGCAGCTTCTCCACCGGCATGGCCCGGACCTGGTCCGCGACCTGCGAGTCCCGCACCGCCTCGTACTGCGCCACGGCGAGCGAGCGCAACCGGTCCGGTTCCTCCCGCACACCTTCGGCCTGCGTGCGGAACGCGGCAGCCGCGGCCAGCAGTTCTCTGGCGGGTTTGCCGATCTTCGACGAGTCGTTCACGCACGCCCCTTAGCGCCTGACGGACGGGCTCCGGTGGATGTCGTCGCAGTGTGCCACCGAGCCGCCGGGCCCAAACACGCGCTCGCCCTCGTCGGGTGGCGCGGTCGCTCGGCGGAACGACCCGGACCCCGAACACGGTCGAGGCGGGAACCTAGCCGTACGCCAGCGCGATCCGGCGGTTCGCGATCAGCCGGGTCCGGTGCACCTCGGGGTCGACGGTCAGGCCGGGCCGCCGGTCGAGCCTGCTGTAGGACTTGGCGAGCAGCCAGTGCGCGGCCGCGGGGTTGATCTCCTCCAGCGCGCCCATCCGCTCCCTGGCGACGCCGACGTCCCTGGTCACGAAGGCGTTGCGGATCACCCCGCCCGCGACCTCGTCGATCAGGAACACCATCGCGTGCTCGTCGACGCCGTGCGCGTAGGTGCACAGCAGCGCCAGGTAGCCCGCGTCCAGCGACCGGTCGCAGATCCACGAGCCGCGCACGCCGAGCGAGTCGACCACCGGCGGCGCGAACGCCACGGCCCACTCCCCCGGCCTGCCGATCAGCAGCACGGCCATCGCCCGCAGCAGCGCGAGGTTGCGGCGGCTGGGCAGCGTGACGGCGTGGTCGATCAGCTCGACCCAGAACTTCTCGTCCGCGACCCCCGACGGCACGGCGGAGCTGAGGGTGAGCTCCACCTCCAGCGGATCGGTCATCTGCGGGAGGTCGCGGCACGCCTGGACGACGGCCCGCTGCACCGGCCCGAGGTCCGTCCCGTGTGGACCGCGCAGCGACCTCACCACCACGATCGGGCGGTGAACTGGCTGCTTGCGGCCCTGTGTCCGACGACTCACCAGCGGAGGCTGGCACGGCGGAGGACGCACCGGCCGCAGCCACACCAGAGCGACGGGGGAGAATCACCCATCGTGGACACCGTAGGCAAGGCACTGTGGGAAGCCGCGGCGAACCCGCGCCTCCGGATCCCGAAGCTCGACGCGGTGTCGTCGGCCGACCTGGACCGGGCGATCGCGGACGTGCTGCACCGCGAGCTGGACAACCTGTGGAACGCGGGCTGGCTCCCGTACGACCTGGTGCAGGTCATCGGGCGGCACGACGACGAGCGGGCGGTCTCGATGCTGGTCGACGCGATCGCGTCGGAGGTCGAGCGGTACCCGGAGGCGACGATCCACCCCCGCTGGCGCGACCAGCTCACCGAGATCGAGGCCGTGGTCTGGTGGGACCGCGAGAAGCCGCACGTGGACGAGTGGTCGCGCAAGCACATCGAGCTGCGGCAAGACGCCGTGGAGATCGTCGTGGCGCTGCTGTCCCGCCTGCTGCTCCTGCCCCGGTTGCAGAACATCCTGCCCCGGCCGGGCTCGGCGGCGATCGAGATCACCCACGTCGGCGTCAGCTCCAAGGTGCTGAACCGGGTGCGCGGGCTGCTGGCGAAGGCCGAGTCGACGCAGTTCCCCGACGAGGCCGAGGCGCTGTCCGCCAAGGCCCAGGAGCTGATGAACCGGCACGCGTTCGAGCGCGCGGCGATCGACGCCGACGCGCACGTGCCGCAGACCGCGACCTCGCGCCGGATGTGGCTCGACAAGAGCTACTTCGACGGCAAGGCGCAGCTCGTGCACGTGGTGGCGAAGGCGAACCGGTCGCGGGCCGTCGTGTACGGCAACATCGGGTTCGTGGCGCTGGTCGGCGACGAGATGGACCTGGAGATCGTCGAGCTGCTGTCGACGTCGCTGCTGGTGCAGGCGACCAGGGCGATGGTGGCGGCGGGCTCCGGCGCGTCCAAGGGGGCCGAGGCGCGCAGCCGCGGCTACCGCAAGTCGTTCCTCTTCTCCTACGCGCACCGCATCGGCGAACGGCTGGAGGCCGCGACCGAGGTGCACGCCTCGGACGACCGGTTGCTCCCCGTGCTGTCGGAGCGCAAGCAGGCCGTGGACGTGCTGTTCGAGACCCTGTTCACCAAGACGAAGTCGAAATCCGTGACGGTGCGCAGCGAAGCGGGCTGGGACGCCGGGCGCACCGCCGCCAACTCGGCGAACCTGACCGTGAATCGGGCCGCGCTGGGCGGTGGCCCGGCAACCTGACCAGGTGGCCGAAACCCTCATAGGCGTAGAAGACCTCGAACCGCCGCGCTGGGCGTCCGTAGACGAGCAGGTGGCCGCCGCGGGAACGTGGCGAACACTGGCCGCGGTGCCCGCCGCGACCTGGCTGGTGATCCGGCTCGCGTGGCGCACGTCACCGGGGCTGACGGCGTTGGCCGGGGTGATCCAGGTGCTGTCCGGCTGCGTGACGGCGTTCGGGCTGCTCGCCACCGCGAGCGTGTTCACCCGACTGCTGGAGGAAGGCCCGACGCCGCAGCGGCTGGTGGCCGCGCTGCCGTCGATCGGGCTGCTGGTCGGGTCGTACGCGCTGCGCGGGCTGCTGGAGAGCGCGGCGGGCGCGGTGCAGGGCGCGTTGACGCCGCGGGTGCGGCGCGCGGCGCAGGACAGGCTGAACGCGGCGGTCATCGACGTGGACCTGGCGGCGTTCGACGACCCCGACTTCCGCGAACTGGTGCGGCAGGGCGGGCGGCACGCGATGAACTCGATCGAGATCGCCAACCGGGAGGTCTCCAGCCTCGTGTCGGCGCTGATCTCGCTGGTCGCCGCCATGGTCACGGCGGGCGTGCTGAACCCGTGGCTCACACCCGTGCTGCTGTTGGCGGCCGTCGCGGACGGCTGGGCGGCGATGCGGGTGGCGAAGCTCCGCTACCGCAACTTCCTCCGGATGGTCACCCGGCACCTGCGGCTGTTCGTGGTCGAGAACCTGATGGTGGCGAGGGACGTGGCTGTCGAGCGGTTCGCGCTGACGCTCCAGGAGCCGCTGATGACCGAGCACCGGCGGATCGCGGACGACGTGACGGCGGAGGAGGTGCGGATGGAGTCGCGCATGACGCTGGTCCGCCTCGTCGGCCGGACGCTCGCGGGCGTCGGCACCGGGATCGCCTACCTCGTGCTGGGGTTCCTCCTCTACACGGGCGCCATGCCGCTCGCGCTGGCCGGTGCGGCGGTGGTCGCGATGCGCACGGCGTCAACCTCGTTGTCCACCACCATGTTCGCGGTGAACCAGCTCTACGAGCACTCGTTCTACATCGACTTCTACCGGCGGCTGCTCACCACCGCGCACGCGCGCCACCACGTGTCGACCGGCGTCACCGCGCCCGTCGACCCGACCGTGATCCGGCTGGAGAACGTGACGTTCACCTACCCCGACGCCGATCGGCCCGCGCTGGGCGGCATCGACCTGGAGATCAACCGGGGCGAGGTCATCGCGCTCGTGGGGCAGAACGGGTCCGGCAAGACCACGCTGGGCAAGCTCATCACCGGTCTCTACACGCCCGACGAGGGTCGGGTGCTGTGGGACGACGTGGACATCGCCGCCGCGGACCGGAAGTCCGTGCACACCAGGATCTCGGTGATCTCGCAGGAACCCGCGCGCTGGCCCATGACCGCGGGCCACAACATCCGCGTCGGCAGGCTCGACCGCCACGACCCGACCGGCGAGGGGTGGGCGGAGGCCGTGGACCAGTCGGGCGCGCGGTCGGTGCTGGAGGCGTTCCCGCGCGGGGAGAGGACGGTGCTGTCCAAGGAGTTCAAGGACGGCCACGAACCCTCCGGCGGCCAGTGGCAGCGGATCAGCGTGGCGCGCGGCATCTACCGCGACGCCGCGATCCTCATCGCCGACGAGCCCACGGCCGCGTTGGACGCCAAGGCCGAGGCGACCGTGTTCGCCGGGCTCCAGCACGCGACCCGGTCGAGGACCACGATCCTGGTCACCCACCGCCTGGCGAACGTCCGGCACGTCGACCGCATCGTCGTGCTGGACGACGGCCGCATCGTCGCCCACGGCACGCACGACGAGCTGATGGCGGCCGACGGCCTCTACCGCGAGCTGTACGACATCCAGGCCCGCGCCTACGAGCGCTGAGCCACCGCGATCCGCCGCGACACCAGCAGCCTCACCACGTACACGTCCGGATCGATCCCCAACCCCGGCCCGCCGTCGACCTTCCCGTACGCCTCGGCCAACCGCCGGTGCGCCTCGTCGGCCGCGATCTCCTCGACCGCACCGTGATCACCGAGCATCGTCCGCGCGGTCTCGACGTCCTTGGTGATGAACGCGTTCTTCACCACCCCGCCCAGGTTCTCGTCCACCAGGTACAGCCCGGCGTGCACCTCATCGCCGTAGGAGTAGGTGCACAGCAACGTCTGGTGCCCCTCCTCGACCCGCTGGTCGACCACCCAGCACTCCCCGACCCGCAGCCCGTCCAGCGCTTCCGACCAGCTCGGCTCGCCCTGGTCCACGAACTTGTCCGCCTCAGCCCCCGCCCCCGACCCCGGCACCAGCACGGCCACCGCCCGCAACAACGCCAGGCTCCGCCTGCTCGGCACCGCCACCGCGTTCGCGACCACCCCCGGCCACACGTCCTCGTCCAGCGCGGGCGCCACGGCGGCGCTCAACGCCACCTCGACGTCGAGCGGGTCGGTGAACTGCGGCAACTGGCGGGCGGCGTCGACGACGGCCCGCTGCGCGGGCGTCAGCGGGGGCAACGCGCCGCGGTGGGACTTCACGGGGATCGGCTTGCGGATCGGCGTCCTGCGACTCATCACCCCAACGCTGCCATCCCCGTCCGGGTGCCTCGACACCGGGTTTGCACACTTCGGCGCAACCCGACCCGCTCGCCGTGGAAATCCGCTAGATATCTCCACGTGATACGTGGATTCCGCGAACTGCTCGATGAACCGCTGTGGCAGGAGTTACTGGCCCTGGGCGTCGAGCGCCGCTACCGCCCCAAGTCCGTCCTGGTGCGACAGGGTGATCCAGGAGGACACCTGCTGGCGCTGACCCGAGGCCGGGTCTCGGTGCTCGGCAACGACGAGGACGGCTCCGGGGCGATGGTCGCGCTCCGCGGTCCGGGTGACCTCATCGGCGAGATGGCCATCCGTTCCGGTTCCACGCGCATCGCGACCGTGGTGGCGCTCGACGAATGCCGGGCGGCGAAGCTCCCGACGGCGATGGTCAACCGCTTGCTCGACGCCCGTGACGCGCGCGGCGCGATGAACGACTACCTCGTCGCGAAACTGTCGGAGACCGTGCCCTACCAGGTGAGAATGGTGCACTTCAACGCTGGTCAGCGGTGTGCCCGGCTGCTGCTGGAGGTCGTGGCGCTGGCCGGACCGGAGCACCGGGACCCGATGCGGGTGCCGTTCTCCCAGGAAGCCCTGGCGGCCGCGCTGGGGCTGTCGCGGAGCACGGTCACCAACCAGATCGCCGCGTGGCGCAAGGACGGGACGCTGGCCGCCGGGCCGCGGCTGGTGGTGGCGGACCTCCCCCTGCTCGCCCGACACGCCGGCGTGACCGGCGTCACTTCCTGACTGTCCGGGAGCGGACAGTCAGCACGCGGCGGTCCGGCGACGCTCATCACCATGACCAGCAAAACCAAGCCACTCCCGCCCTACCGGGCGCTGCTCATCGTCGACGTCAAGGACTTCAGCGCGGTGCCGGGCGCGCACCACGCGGAGTTGACGGAGGCGATCCCGGAGATCCTGCGGCAGACGTTCCGCCGGTGCGGCATCGAACGCCTCTGGAGCGAGATCAAGTTCGAGACGACCACCGGGGACGGCTACGTGCTCGGCTTCGCCGCGAAGCACCTGCCGTACCTGCTGCACCCCTTCCTCCCCGCGTTGCAGGAGGAGTTGGACTACCGCGCCACCGTGGAAGCGGTGTCCGGGCAACCGCAGGCCCTGCGCATGCGGGTCAGCATCAACGTCGGGCCGATGACGGACTCCGGTGCGAAGCAGTTGGGCGACGGCAGCGGGGACGCGCGCATCGAGAACCACCGGCTGCTGGACTCGCGGCCGGTGCGCGACCTCCTGGAACGGTCGGGCCCGAACACCAGGGTCGGCGCGATCGTATCGAGCCGTGCGTTCGACGACGCGGTGGCATCGGGGTTCGTCGACGACGACCGTGACCACTACGTCCCCGTCGACGTCGAGGTGAAGTCGTACCGGCGGTCGGCCTACGTGCGGGTGCCGAAGCCGACAGGGGACCTGCTCAAGAACGGCTTCGCACCCGCTCCTCCCGCTCCCCCGCGGCCCGAACCGACGCTCGGGGGCATCGGCAGGATCAGCGGGGGTGTCGGCAACGTCTTCACCAACCCCACCGGCCCCATCTCCGCCGACAACGTCGGCTCGCGCAAGCGCGGCGGGAAGTGATGGACGGCAGCGGCATCGGCCGGATCTCGGGCGGCGTCGACAACGTCTTCAACGACACCCGAGGACCCGTCAACATCAACTACTTCCACGAGGGGTTCCGCCGCCCGCGCGACCCCCGTGTACTCAACGCGAGCCTGCTGGCCTGGTTGCACGAGCGGTTCGTGCCGCCGAACGGCTACGCGGCGGCCGAGGCGACGCTGCGCGAGTGCGGGCTGGTCGTGGTCCACGGTCCGCGCGGCGCGGGCCGTCGTACCGCTGCGCTGATGCTGCTGCACGGCGCGGAGTCCTCTTCATCGGGTTACCGCGAGCTGTCGAACCACCCGGCTGAGGAGGGAGAGGCGCTGGACTCCACCGCGGTGGAGGAGGGCGACAGGCTGCTGCTCGACCTCACCGAGACGCCGGACGAGGTGGTCGAAGGGCTCCGGG
>DATMCA010001364.1:0-14394 GCA_035559015.1 Umezawaea sp.
CGGCGTCGCGCACGACCCGTTGCCGGGGCGGGAAGTCCCGCTTCGCCCACCGCTCGGCGACCACGTCGACGGCCTCGACGATCCGGCGCACCGGAACCTCGCGCAACGCCTCCCGCGCCACCCGGAAGCCTTCGGCGACCGCGGGCCAGTCGAGTTCACCGGGTCGCGCACCACGCCACTCGTGGTCACCGGACCGCAGTGCGAACGGCACCAGGGAAGCGCTGTCCACCCAGCTCGGGATCCACGACACGGACTGCTCCGCCACGGTGTTCACCGTCCTCCGGTCATCTCGTCGAGCGAAAGGGAACAGCCGCGGCTCGCGGTGCCCGCGACCCGTCCGGCGATCGCCACGCCGTCCGGGTGGGCGATGCCGACGTCGCCGGTCAGCAGCACGTGCGGCCGGTCGATGAGGCAGAGGTCGGCGATCTCCACCAGGCCGCGGCCCTCGGTCACGACCTCGCGGGTGTGCGGGTCGCGCAACGACGGTCCACCCCAGACGTGGCGCGTCTTGGGGCGTTCACCGAGCGGGCCGACCGGCACGTCCGAGCCGTCGAAGACCTGGTTGGCCAGCTCGGTCATGCCGAAGAGGTTGCCGAAGCCGTCGTCGGCGATGCCGAACACGCGCTTCAGGGTGGCGCGCAGGTCGTCGACCCGCATCACCCTGGACCTCCCCTTGAAACCACCGCCGTCGTAGGCGCGCGAACCCGGTGGCAGCACCCAACTCCGGCCACGGGCCTGCAGCGCGTCGCAGACGTTGACGAAGGCGAAGGTCGCGCCGATCATCACCACCGGCAACTGCTCGGCGACGGCGGTGTCCAGGCTGGACTCCAGCGCGTCGAAGTCCACGCCGGAGGGGCCCGCCACGGACACGCTCAACCGGGGGTCGCCGCAGGCCTCGGCGATGCGGGCCATGTCGAACGCGATCGCCATGTCCGGCGCCGCCTGCTCGGTCGGCGCGAAGCGGACCACGGCCGGGCGCGTGCCGTCCGGGAACAGCAGGCGCTGCGCGCTGGTGACGATCGCGATGCGCTTCAGTTCAAGGCCCAGCTTGGTGTACCGAACGGTACCGCGCACGCTGCCCGACGTGCCGCTGGTGCGGAACTCCCGCACGACCGGCTCGTCCGGGAACAGGTGCGGGCCGCCGTCCTTGTACGCGGTGTCCGGCACCCCTACCCCGAGGCCGACCTGCTTCCAGTACCGGGCCACCTCCGGGGAGTTGGCCGTGGACAGTTCGAGGAGTTGCTCGTGGACGGCCGCCGGGTCGCCCTGACCGTCCACGACCAGTGTCGCGATCTCCTCGAAGAGCCTTCCCACGTACGGATCGTCGTGGGCAAGAGTCATCGACTTCCTCCATCCGGGCGCACGATTTCGGCACACTAGCAACGAGATCAACACCCAACAATCCCCTAACGGCCGAACGCATCGGAGATCCACAAGTCAACGCGCTGTGACCTGTGACACACGCGGTCGAACGGTCGTCGCCGCCGCACACCGCCTCGTGGCGGTGTCCTGCGCGTTCGCGACCACGGCCACCGCGGTGGCGACAACTCCGGGAAATAGCAGGGGTTCGGCCGTCGTCACCAGTCGTGGAGGGTTCCGTCGGTCAGCCGGTTCACCGGCAGGTACGCGGCGCGGTAGGGGAACCGCGCGGCGGCGGCCAGGTCGACGTCGACGCCGAGGCCGGGTGTGTCGGACGGGTGCAGCAGCCCGTCGGCGAAGGTGAACGAGGTGCGGAAGACCTCCAGCGTGTCGGCGGTGTGCGGCATGTACTCCTGGATGCCGAAGTTGTGCACCGCGACGTCCAGGTGCAGGGCGGCGGCCATGCCGACCGGGGAGATGTCGGTCGGGCCGTGGATGCCGGACTTCACGCCGTACACCGAGGCGAGGTCGAGCACCTTCCGCAACCCGGTCACGCCGCCGGCGTGCGTCACGGCCGACCGCACGTAGTCGATCAGCCGTTCGCTCAGGAGCGTGGTGTAGTCGTGCACGCTGTTGAACACCTCGCCGATCGCCAGCGGTGTCGTGGTGTGCTGCCGGACCAGCCGCAGCGCCGCCTGGTCCTCACCGGGTGTCGCGTCCTCCAGCCAGAACAGGTCGTAGGGCTCCAGCGCCTTGCCCAGCCGGGCGGCCTCGATGGGCGTCATCCGGTGGTGCCCGTCGTGCAGCAGCGGCAGTTCCGGCCCGAACTCGGCGCGCACCGCCTCGAACACGCCGGGCACGTGCCGCAGGTAGGCGCGGGTGTCCCAGGTCTCCTCCACGGGCAGCGCGGTCGGCCTGGCCGGTTCGTAGTCGTAGCGCTCGCCCCCACCCGCCGCGGAGGCTGCCACGCCGTACACGGTGTCCAGGCCCGGAACGCCGGTCTGGACGCGGATGGCCCGGAAACCGCTCTCCAGGTGCTGCCGGATCGAGTCGAACAGCTCCGGCACGTCCCGGCCCGAGGCGTGGCCGTAGGCCAGCGCGCCGACCCGCGAGGCGCCGCCGAGCAGCTGGTACAGCGGCATCCCGGCGGCTTTGGCCTTGATGTCCCACAACGCGGTGTCGACGGCCGCGACTGCGGCCATCGTGACCGGCCCGCGCCGCCAGTAGGCGCCGCGGTACAGGTACTGCCAGGTGTCCTCGACCGCGCCCGCGTCCCGCCCGAGCAGCAGCGGCACCACGTGCTCGCGCAGGTACGCCACGACGGCCAGTTCGCGGCCGTTGAGGGTGGCGTCGCCCCAACCGGTGAGCCCGTCGTCGGTGGTGATCCTCAACGTGACGAAGTTGCGTCCCGGGCAGGTCACCACGACCTCGGCCGACTCGATCCTCATGCTCCACTCCTCCGCGGTTCGGGCACGACCACGCCGTGCGCGTCCGATCCCACCCCGGCGGGCGGCTCGCCGTCGAGTGCGCGGATCACCCCGGCGGCCGGGTCGAGGCGTCCGAACCGCGGCACCAGCGAAACGCGACCGGCCCGGCCTGAGATCATCCACGTGCGGCTTCGCCGGATTTCGCGGATGGCCGCGGTTGCCCCCGCCCTCCTCGGGGGCGGCCGAGGGAGGCAGCGGCTGCTGTTCTACAACCACTCCTACGGGGTTCCCGAACGCGAGACCGCCGACGCCGTCGAGCACTCCGCGTACCTGGCCGTCTCGACCGAGAGCGCGGGCGACCCGGGAGCCGTGGTCGACCGGCTGCACGACCAGGGGGTCCCCGACCCGGTGCGGTTCCGCCAGACCCGCGACTTCGGCGACGGCGTCGCGGTGCCGTGGTTCGAGGCCGTCTACACGACCGCCCAGTACGACGCGTTCGGCGCCTGGTCGATGGAATACCTGCCCGAGAACTTCGCCGACCCGCGCGGCGGCACCGAACCCGCCGACCACCCCGGCGACGTCGGCCGCGAGCGCCACCTGTCCGACGACTACCGCGCCCACCTGGCGCGCGACGTGACCGGTGTGCGCCTCGCGGTCACCGAACACGACCTCGCGAGCACGGTGCCGCTGCTGCGGGCGGGCGGCTACGCCGTCCGGCACACGCGCGGCGGTGCCGTCGCCTGGTGCGGCGGCACCACGATCCGCTTCGACGTCGTCCCACGCGACCGCGCGGGCCTGCGACGGGTCGACTTCACCCTCAACCCGGTCCGTGCCGCACCGCGAGGTCCGGATCGGCCGGTCCACCCTCGTCGTCGGCCCCGGCACGGGCGCCGCGTGGACGTTCGACGGCACGGCCGTCCGAGGCCGGCAGGTCCATCCACCGGGGCCGGCACCTCGCTGTGCGACCGTGTTATTTTGGGTCGCACGGCGTGGCTCACGCCGAACCTCCACCGACCGCCCCCAGCGCGGTCTTCCACGGAGGCAAAGGGACAACTCGTCTCGGGTCGCTGTCCTGGTCTGTCCGGTCTCGGACGTGGTGGTCGCTGGGGGACGCCGTTCGAGGCGCGGAAGGCCAGACGTGACGGCGAACAGGAACTTCAAGCGCAGGGTGCGTGCCCGCGCGGCCCGAACCGGCGAGTCCTACACCGCCGCGCTCCGGCACTTCCGACCGACTCCACCAGGAGACGACATGTCGGAGACGAGAACCCTGCGGCTGGCGGTGGCGCAGACCCACCTGCGCCAGGACCCCGGTGACGGCGACGAGTTGCGCGAGAGCGGCCGCGACGTGCGCGCCGTGGTGCGCGAGGCGCACCGGGCGGGCGCGCGGGTAGCGCACTTCCCCGAGGGCGCGATGTGCTCACCGCACAAGCACGTCATGTCCGCCGACGGCCCGGACCAAGTCGGGCCGGCCCGGTGGGACCGGTTCGACTGGGAGGTCCACCGGCGGGAGTTGGCGGCCACGGCGGCGTTGGCCGGGGAGTTGGGCATCTGGGTCGTCCTCGGCGCGGTGCACCGCCTGACCGGACCACGACGCCCGCACAACAGCCTGTACGTGATCTCCGACCGCGGCCGGGTCGCCACGCGGTACGACGAACGCCTGCTGTCGAACACGAAGATCACGCACATGTACACACCGGGGGCGGCCCCGATCACCTTCGAGGTCGACGGCGTCCGCTTCGGCCTGGCCCTGGGCATGGAGGTCCACTTCCCCGAGGTGTTCCTCGAATACGAACGCCTCGACGTCGACTGCGTCCTGTTCTCCACTGCGGGACCGGGCACCGCCGACGTCGACGACGTCTTCGCGCTGGAGGCGCGGGCGCACGCGGCCAACAACGGCTACTGGGTGAGCTGCTCCGCGCCCGCGCAGGACGCGGTCAACGCCCCGTCGGGCGTGGTCTCCCCCGACGGCCGCTGGGTCGTCCGCTGCCCCCGTGAGGGGGTGAGGGCGATGGTGGTCGCCGACCTCGGCCGTGACCCGGACGACCTGGCCCGACCGTGGCGGCGCACGGCGCGCTCGGGCGTCTACGACCCGCACCTCGCGCACGACGACGCGCGGAGCGCTGATCGCGGCGCGTTCTGACCACGCCGCTGGTCCGCGGCCGCCGTGGACCAGCGGTCGGTCCGCCCCACCTGTTCAGCCACCGCCTTGCCATCGACCTCCGCGTGGCCGTGCGTACAGCTCCAACTCCCGGACGAGCAGCTCCCACCCCGCGGGGGTGGCAGGGAAGGTCTTGCCGCGCGGAATGGCGAACCACGGATCACCGTCCTCAGCCACCAGCAGGACGACCGGGATGCGGACGTCGTCGTAGTCGTGGTGGAGGAACCACTCGTGGCCGAGGCTGTACCTGCGGGTCACGGACAGCGGGTGCACCAGATCGAGGTCGTTCGGGCCGGAAGCGCTGGTTTCCCACAACGGGGTCACGGCTACGCCGTCCAGCAGGACGTGGATCGGGTCGGCCGAAACCCTCCGCAACTGGAAGAAGCTCCTTCCCCTCCAGCGCCGGAACTTCTGCCGCAGCACTTCCCGCCGGATCGGCCCTTCCAGTTCCCGCATCGCTTCGCCGAGGATCCGACGTGCCGTTTCCCGCTCGTGCCCCTTCGCCATGGTCCCCCTTCCGCCACTCCGAGGTTTCGGCGACACCTCCCGGCAATACCATCGCGCACCGACAGCGCTGTCACAGCGCGGGTCGTGGCACCGGGCGGTGGAGTCGCCGGTCGCGGTCCGCGGTCCGGCGGCCGACGGCGAACCACAGGGCGCTGCCCAGGAACGGTGCGCAGAACGCGAACACGACCCACACCAGCTTCACCCCGGCGGGCAGGGGCGAGCGCGAGACCCCGACGAGCGCGGTGAGGAACAGGAGCAGGAAACCGAGGGCGAAGGCGGCCAGCGCGACCGCCCCGACCAGGTTCCAGCCGTTGTCCTTGGCCGCCAGCAGCAGGTCCATCGAGCGCACGAGTCCGTCCTCCGGGGTCGACCGGGACCACCTGGTGTCCCGCTGCCCCCGACCCTGCCGCTCCGGGGTCTCAGCGCGCGTCATCCCCTGTGCTGACGCCCGCTACGCGAAAAGTCGTAGACGACGACCTCAGGCTCGCACGTCGCCGGTCGCCACGATGCCGCGTTCGATCGCGCCCGTGGCGAACGCGATCAGGTGGGCGGGCTGGATGCGGCTGGTCCGCGACCCCTGGAGCAGCAGGTCGTCGGCGAGACCGATCAGCGAGTCCCACACCCAGTGCGGCAGGGCCGGGTCGTCGATCAGGGTCTGGCCGCGGGCCTGCGCCGCCGCGGTCAACGTCCGGGCCAGCAGGGTGATCGTCCTGCGGTAGACCTTCGCCGAACTGGTGGCGTCCTTGCCCCGGCGACCGCCGGCGAGAACCTTGGCCTCCCACTGCGCGGCGGACCGGCCGAACCGCCGCCACAGCTCGGTGACCTGGGGCTCGATCTCCCGGAGCACCCCGGCGATGCCCAACGAGTGGTCCACCCCCGCCAGCGTCCGCTGGAGGTCGTCCAGGCGCCGGGCCATGAGCGCGGCGAACACGTCCTCCTTGCCGCCGAAGTACTGGTAGACGGTCCCCGAGCTGACGCCCGCGCCGACCGCGATCGCGCGCATGGTCAAGCCCGCGTACCCGTGCTCTTCGAGGATCACCTCGGCGGAGGACAGGATGTCGCGTCGCCTGCCCGCGGCGTCGCCCCACGCGGTCGTCTGCTGCTCACCCTCGGCGGTCACGGGGAAAGCCTACGTTGAACAACGTTCGGATTCATATTGAACGTTGTCCAGTTTCCTTGCTACGGTGCCTGGCATGACGGGAACCGGCTGGTCCCCCGCGGGGGTGGCCCCATGACGCTCGACCACCTCTCCCGACTGGAGGCGGACAGCATCGACATCTTCCGCGAGGCCGTCGCGGAGAGCGAGCGGCCGGTGCTGCTGTACTCGATCGGCAAGGACAGCTCGGTGCTGCTCCACCTGGCGCGCAAGGCGTTCCACCCGTCACCGCCACCGTTCCCGCTCCTGCACGTCGACACCACGTGGAAGTTCCGGGAGATGATCGCGTTCCGGGACGAAACGGTCGCGAGGCTCGGGCTGGAGCTGATCGTGCACCGCAACCCGGAGTGCGTGGCGCTGGGCGTCAACCCGTTCGACCACGGCTCCGCGCTGCACACCGACCTCTGGAAGACCCAGGGGCTGCGGCAGGCACTGGACGAGCACCGGTTCGACCTCGCCTTCGGCGGCGCGCGCAGGGACGAGGAGGCCTCCCGCGCCAAGGAGCGGGTGTTCTCCTTCCGCACCGCACAACACCGCTGGGACCCGAGGAACCAGCGCCCGGAACTCTGGCGGCTCTACAACGCCCGCGTCGCGCCGGGCGAGGGCATCCGGGTGTTCCCGCTGTCGAACTGGACCGAACTGGACGTCTGGCGCTACGTCGACCGCGAGCGGATCCCCGTCGTGCCGCTGTACTTCGCGGCGCGGCGCCCGGTGGTCGAGCGCGACGGCACGCTGATCATGGTCGACGACGGGAGGATGCCGCTGCGCGACGGCGAGGAACCGACGTGGGAACTGGTGCGGTTCCGCACGCTGGGGTGCTACCCGCTGACCGGCGCGGTGCGGAGCACGGCGGCGAGCGTCCCGGAGGTCATCGAGGAGATGAGGACCGCCACCACCTCCGAGCGGCAGGGCCGGGTGATCGACCACGACCGGGGCGGGTCGATGGAGCGCAAGAAGCAGGAGGGCTACTTCTGATGGACGACCTGCTCCGCTTCATCACCTGCGGCAGCGTGGACGACGGCAAGAGCACGCTGATCGGCAGGCTGCTGTACGAGTCGAAGCTGCTGTACGAGGACCACCTCGCCGCCCTGGCGGTCGACTCGAAGCGCGTCGGCACCCGTGGCGAGGAGTTGGACTTCGCGCTGCTCGTGGACGGCCTGGCCGCGGAACGGGAGCAGGGCATCACCATCGACGTCGCCTACCGGTTCTTCGCCACCGAGGAGCGGAGGTTCATCGCGGCGGACACACCGGGGCACGAGCAGTACACCCGCAACATGGTCACCGGCGCGTCCACCGCGGACGCGGCGGTGATCCTGCTCGACGCGCGCAAGGGGGTGCTCGGCCAGACCCGCAGGCACGCCCACCTGGCGTCGATGCTGGGGATCCGGCACGTCGCGCTCGCCGTGAACAAGCTCGACCTGGTCGGCTACTCGCGCGGGGTGTTCGACTCGATCAGCGCCGAGTTCGCCGCGTTCGCCACCGAACTGGACTTCGACGGGGTGACCTGCGTGCCGATGTCCGCGACGGACGGGGCCAACGTGGTCGCCCCCAGCGCCCTGACCCCCTGGTACGACGGGAAGACGCTGCTGGGGTGGCTGGAATCGGTCGAGGTCGGCGCCGCCGCCGCGGACGAACCGGCCCGGTTCCTGGTGCAGTGGGTCAACCGGCCGGACGCGGACTTCCGCGGTTTCTCCGGCCGGGTGCTGCGCGGCACGCTGCGCGGAGGCGACCGGGTCCGCGTGCTGCCCGGCGACCGCCTGTCCACAGTGGACCGCATCGTCACCATGGGCGGTGATCTCACGGAGGCGCCGACCGGGTCGTCGGTGACCGTGGTGCTCGCCGACGACGTGGACGTGAGCCGCGGCGACGTGCTGGCCACGGCCGAAGACCCGCCCGACGCGGCGGACGCGTTCCAGGCCCACCTGGTCTGGCTCGACGAGGCCGACCTGCTCCCCGGCAGGCGCTACCTGGCCAAGATCGGCGCGCGCACGACCGGTTTCACCGCCGACCCCCCGAAGTACCGCGTCGAGATCGACTCGCGCCGACGCGCACCCGCGAAAGTGCTGCGGTGCAACGAGATCGGCGTCGCCAACGTCCACTTCGACGAGGTCGTGCCGTACGAGGGCTACCGCGTCAACAAGGACCTCGGCTCGTTCGTGGTGATCGACCGGCTGACCAACGCCACCGTCGGCGCGGGTATGATCGACTTCGCGCTGCACCGCTCGGCGAACGTGCGCAGGCAGCGGCTGACGGTGGACAAGCGGGCCCGCGCCGAGCGCAACGGGCACCGGCCTTGCGTGGTCTGGTTCACCGGCCTGTCCGGCGCGGGCAAGTCCACCATCGCGGACCTGGTCGAGCAGACGCTGCACGCCGACGGCAAGAACACGTTCCTGTTGGACGGTGACAACGTGCGCCACGGCCTGAACCGGGACCTGGGGTTCACCGACGCGGACCGCGTGGAGAACATCCGCCGCATCGCCGAGGTGGCGGCGCTGATGGTGGACGCCGGGCTGATCGTGCTGGTCTCGTTCATCTCACCGTTCCGCACGGAACGGGCGCTGGCCAGGGACCTCGTCGCCGAAGGCGAGTTCTGCGAGGTCTTCGTCGACGTTCCGCTGGCGGTGGCCGAACGGCGGGATCCGAAGGGCCTGTACGCCAAGGCCCGACGGGGCGAGCTGGCCAACTTCACCGGGATCGATTCACCCTACGAACCACCGGAGGACCCGGACATCCGGGTGGACACCACCGCGCTGACCCCCGAGGAGTCGGCGCGGGCCGTGGTGGCCGGACTCCGCGGGCTCGGGCTCTGTTGAACGTTGTCCGAAATCCGGTAGGTTAACTAGAACACGTTCTATGGGAGGTCTGCGTGCCGGATCAGACGTGGTCGGAGTTCTGCCAGGCGCTGGAGCGGGCGGGCCAGGTGATCCTCTCCGAGAAGGCCCCGGACACCCCGCTCGACCGGGCCGAGGGCTACCGCTACCTCAGCAGGCTGACCCGCGAGATGCTCTACTCGTGCGTGGACAACGCCGATCCGGACTTCCCCCGGTTCCACGAGCTGGACCTGGTGAAGATCGGCGCGGACAACCCGGACAACGTGTACCTCTCGGCGAACATCCGCGGCGACCGGACCTACCGGATCACCGGCACCCGCGGCACCATCGCGTACTTCAGCATCGGCTCCAAGGCCAACCGCTACGCCAAGGACGGCACGATGGCCTCCACCGGCGAGCTGTCCGACGCCGACCTGGTCGTGGAACCCGACGGCAGCGTGGAGATCGTGGCGGGCGCGGAGAAACCCGGTGCCGACGAGCAGGTCCGGAACTGGCTCCCGCTCGCCCCGGACTCGACCGGTCTGGTGGTCCGCCAGACGTTCCTGGACCGGACCACCGAGACCCCCGGCACGTGGCGCGTCGAGCGGATCGACGGCCCCGCCGAACCGGCGCCGCTCACCCCGGAGTTCCTCGCCAAGGCGCTGCGGCGCGCGGCGCTGTCCGTGCACGGAACCGCGGCCACGTTCGCCCGCTGGACCGAGATGTTCGCCGCCAGGCCCAACGAGCTGGCCGACTTCGGGCAGGAGGTCTTCCAGCGGGCGGGCGGCGATCCGGAGATCTTCTACCTGCACGGGTACTGGTCGCTCCGGCCCGGCGAGGCGTGGGTGGTCGAGACCGACGTGCCGGACTGCCCGTACTGGAACTTCCAGTTGAACAACTGGTGGATGGAGTCCCTCGACCACCACCGCGCGATCACCGTCAACAAGCACACCGCGACCCTCGACCCGGACGGCCGCCTGACCATCGTGGTGGCCGAACGCGATCCCGGCGTCGGCAACTGGATCGACACCTGCGGGCACGGCTCCGGCACCGCCCTGCTGCGGTGGCTCGGCGCGGCGGCCCACCCGACGCCGACGTGCCGGGTGGTACCGCTGGACTCGTTGACGACTCGGGAGGCGTGATGACGGTGTCCACCGCCCTGAACGTCGACGAACTGCTCGACCAGGCCGCCGCCAAGACGGGCCTCGCCGAGTTCGGCGACGACTGGTTCCGCGAGCCGCTGGACGTGCTCGTGACGAGCCTGAACACCGAGGCGGCCCTGTCGCCGCTCGGTCTGGAGCTGACCCGTCGCAGGCTGACCGCGCTGCTGTGCGACCGGCTGCGGCTGCGCGCGCTGCAACGTGAACACCCGGAGGTCCTCGACCTGGAGGTGCGGGTCGCGGCGGAGATCTGCGGACTCCCCCGCACCGGCTCGACCCTGCTGCACCGGCTGCTGGCCACGTCGCCCAAGCTCACCTCCGCCCAGTCGTGGGAGGTGGCCTACCCGATCCCGTTCCCCGGCGAGGGACCGGACGCGCCCGAGCGCAAACGTCGGGCACGGGAACGGATGCGGGTGTTCGCCGAGTTCTCGCCCGACTTCGGCAACGTCCACTCGGTAGTGTGGGACGGCCCGGAGGAGGAAGTGATCCTGCTGGACCGGACGTTCGTGTCGATGAGCTTCGACACGTTCTACTGGGTGCCCGGCTACGGCGACTGGCTGCGCGCGGCCGACCAGGGCAAGGCCTACGCCGAACTGCGCGAGTGGCTCCAGGTGCTCCAGTGGCGGAACCCGGCCCGCGCGAACCGCCCCTGGGTGCTCAAGTCACCGCACCACCTGACCGCGGTGGACACCGTGCTGGACACCTTCGACGGCTGCAAGATGGTCATGACGCACCGCTCGCCGGTGAACGCCGTCCCCTCGTTCGCCTCGATGGTGACCATGATGGCCAAGCAGCACAGCGAGGAGGTCGACCCGATCCGCATCGGGCGGTACTGGTCCGACCGGCTGGCCGCGGCGCTCCGGGGTTTCGCCGAGGCGCGGGCCGCCCGGCCGGGGCGGTTCGTCGACGTCAAGTTCTCCGACACGGTCGGCGACCCCGCGGCGGTCGCCCGCCGGGTGATCCGCGAACTCGGGTCGCACCCGGACGCGGCCGACGACGCGGCGTTCGAGGCCTACCTGACCCGCGACCGCGAGGAGCGGCACGTCTCGCACTCCTACACCCCGCAGGACTTCGGACTGTCCGAAGTGGAGCTGGCCGAGGAGTTCGCGTTCTACACGGAGGTGTACCTGTGATGCTCGACGGCGAGGTCGTGGTGATCACCGGCGTGGGTCCCGGACTCGGCTCGAAACTGGCCGTCCGAGCCGCCGCCGAGGGCGCGAAGGTCGTCATGGCCGCCCGGTCCGAGGACGTGATGGCCCGTGCGGAGAAGGACATCGCGGCGGCCGGCGGCGAGGCCATCAGCGTGCGGTGCGACGTGCGCAGGCCCGAGGACGTCGCCCGGCTCGCGCGGTCCGCCGTCGACCGGTTCGGCACCATCACCGGCCTGGTCAACTCCGCGTTCGGGCACCCCGGCTTCGCCGACGTCCTGGACACACCGGAGAAGGCGATCCGCAGGTCGATGGACATCATCCTGTACGGCGCGCTGGGCGTTACCCGCGAAGTGGTGCCGCACATGAAGGCGGCGGGGCGCGGTTCGATCGTCATGATCGGCACCATGGCCACCCGCAAGCCGACGCGCGGCGAGGGCGGCTACGCGGTCGCCAAGGCGGCCATGGCCACCGCCACCCAGTACCTCGCGGCGGAACTCGGCGAGCACGGCATCCGCGCGAACCAGGCCGTCCTCGGCTGGCTGGACGGACCGGGCGTGCGCTTCTACCTCAAGATGACCGCCGACGCGCGCGGCGTCACCGAGCAGGACGTCTACGACGAGATCGCCTCGCGCAACCCGCTCGGCCGGATCCCGACCGACGACGCGTGCACGGGTGCGGTGCTGTTCCTGTTGTCCCGCAGTGCTTCGGAGATCACCGGTGCCACGCTGGACGTCAACGGCGGGGAGTACATGCCGGCATGAACCTCGTCGTCGAATCCGTCGCGGTCGAGATCGACGCCCCGGCCGCGTTCGTCTGGGACGTGCTGACCGACTACGCCAGCTACCCCCTGTGGAACCCGTACACGATCAAGGTGGACACCACACTGGTCGTCGACTCCCCCATCGACCTCACCCTGCCGAGCCCGGACGGCAGCGGCGGCACCTTCGTCAGCCGCGAGTACATCCGCGTCGTCGACCCACCCAGGCTGCTGCGCTACGACACCGGCGACACCTTCCCCGGCCTGTCCGGCGTCCGCGACCAGTGGATCACCCCGCTCGGCCCGAACCGCTGCGGCTACCTCACCCGCGAGACCTTCACCGGCGAACTGGCCAAACCGGTCCACACCGCCCAGGGCCCCTGGGTCAAGGCCGGCTTCGACGCCGTCGCCCACGCCCTGCGAGACCGCGCCAACGCGCTGTACACCTCCGCGAACACCTGACCACCGCCGGCGGTCCGTCCTGAGCCGCCACACCGCGTTCGGGGCGGCCGTCATCAAACCAACTACCTGGTTGACTTCCCCCAAAACACGAACCTACAGTCCAACTAAACCATCCAGTTGGATTGAAGGAGCGACCATGACCGCGGCCCCCCGGCTCGTGACCGGTGCGTCGACGGGCATCGGACGAGCCGTCGCCGGGCAACTGCTCGCGAACGGCCACCGGGTCGCGGCGCCGGTGCGGCGGCCCGAGGTGCCGGCCGACCCGGCCGCGGCCTACCCCGACCTCCTGTAGACCGCCCGGCTGGACGTCCGCGACACCGCCGCGCTGCGACTGGTCGTCGACCGCGCCTTCGCCGACCTCGGCCGCATCGACGTGGTCTTCTCGAACGCCGGGCGCGGTGCCTTCGGCGCGGCCGAGGAACTGCCCGACGAGACGATCGAGGAGCAGATCGCGGTGAACATGACCGCGCCCATCCAACTCCTCCGCGCCACCCTCCCCCGCCTGCGCGCTCAAGGCGGCGGCCGGTTCATCCAGAACACCACGATGGGCGCCCACCTCTCGACCCCCGGCGGCAGCCTCTACCACGCGTCCAAGTGGGGCGTGTAGGGTTTCCTGGAGTCGGTGATCGGTGAGGTCGAACCGCTCGACATCGGCATCACCATGATCGAGCCGGGAATGGTCCGCACGGGCTTCAGCGCGGCGATGTCGATCGCCGACGGGCTCGACGTCTACGCCGACACCCCTGTCGGACGGATGCGCCGCCACCTCGAATCCCCCGGCGGCGACCTCACCGGCTCCGCTCCCGGCGACCCCGCCCGGATCGCCGCCGCGATCATCGCCTCGGCCACCACCACCCCCGCACCGCGGCGGATCGCGCTCGGCAGCGACGCCTACGCGGGGCGCTGACCGGCAGGCTCGACGAACTCGACGCGGGCAGGTCCCTGGCCGCGTCCACCGACTTCCCCCAGTAGCACCGAAGGAGATCATCGTGGAACCGAAGACCGTCGTGCGGCAGTACTGGGCCGGCTTCGAGAAGGGCGACCTCGACACCACGTGGGAGACCTACGTGGCCCCCGAACCGGTGATCCACCCGGCCTCCCGGTACGAGTTCACCCGCGAGTCCTGGCCGGCGGCCGAGAAGGAACTCCTCGCCTCCTTCACCGACCTGCGGGTCGAGGTCCTGGACCAGGTCGCCGAGGGCGACAAGGTGGCCTCCCGCCGGCGGATCACCGCCACCCAGACCTCCGAGTTCTCCGGCGTCGCCTCGCGGGGGCGCACGGCGACCCTGACCGGCACCACCGTCGACCGCGTCGTGGACGACCTGATCGTCGAGCACTGGGCCGAGGTCGGCGTCCCCGGCTTCCTCCGGCAGCTGTCCGACTGACACCCTGGAGAGCGCACGTTTCCGTCCACAGAGGACGGGAGGCCGACACCGCACCGCAAACC
>DATMCA010001365.1:0-8930 GCA_035559015.1 Umezawaea sp.
GCATACCGTCTTATGCGGAGCATATGCTCCGCTCCGTGCTACTTTGTGGAGCAAGTGCTCCGGATAGCGAAGGAGATGTCATGTCCGACCCGTCCACGACCACCGCGAACAAGGCCGAGGCCGCGGATATCACCAGCTGGAACGACCGGATCATCGCCGAGGTCCGAGCGAACGCCGGATACGCGCCTTGGAGCAGCGAAGAGGATTTCGCCGCGGGTCGCCCCGTCCCACCACGGGTCCCCGGCTTCGACGAGCAAGGCATGCCGCTGATCTTGGTGCACCACACCGGGGCCAAGACCGGACGCGAGCGGATCAGCCCGTTGTTCTACCAGCCGGTCGGCGATGGCTGGGCCGTCTTCGGAACCCACGGTGGCAGTCCGCGGCATCCGGTCTGGTACCACAATCTCATGGCGAACCCGCAGGCCACCGTCGAAGTCGGGACTGAACGAGTGCCGGTCGTGGCGCGGCTCGCGCAGGGCGCGGAGCGCGAGCGGATCTGGGCGAAAGAGGTAGCGCTCGTCCCGAAGTTCGCCGAGTTCGAGGCAGCCGCCGGCAGGCAGATCCCCGTCGTCGTGCTGGAACGTGCCCACGGACAAGCCGCTACCCCGCCCCTCCCCGAGGAATGACCCCACCAACCTGCTCGGCAGCCGACCGCCCGCGGTCGCTGCGGCATCAACACCAGCCGCAACTCCGCTGCCGTCCGCCGCATCCTCGACAAGCGACCGCGCCACTGGCCTCGGCCGAGGAAATGCACGGGTTTTGAGACTGATCATGGTGGCATCGCGTTGAGATAGCCAAGAAACCCCAGGTCGCACAAGATCGATATGTCACGCGCGGTGAGAACCTACAGGGAACAGCGACGTCGTCCACTCGCTCTCCCCGATCCGGGCGGCGGCGGGGATCATGCCCCAGCCGTAGCTCACGGCCGACGACTCGGCCTGGATGAGGGCGCAGTCCTTCTCCAGGGCGCTGGACCACGCCAGAACCACAGCTCGCCGTCGAACTCGAACTCCACCGGTCACCCTCCTCAGCGGACCAAGGGTCACGACAGTACCGACCGGACCCGCCACTCCCGCGGAACTCCACCCGTCCCGCGAGCACTGGTTTTGGTCAACACTGAAGCAATTGTGGCCACTGGTCCAGTTTTTCCTCGGTGGACCGCGGGGTGGTCAGCCGAGGTGGAGGCCGACGATGCAGGCGTCATCGTCCGTGTCGGACTCGCTGCGCCCGAGCAGGTCGTCCAGGCGTTGCTCCAGCGAGCCGGTGAACGCCTCGGACGCGGCGAGCAGCCACCGGACGCAGTCGTCGAGGTCGACGTTCCGCCGCTCGACCAGGCCGTCGGTGTACAGCAGCAGCGTGTCCCCCGGCCGCAGGTCCACCTGGCCCTCCTCGTACTCGGCGTCCGCGAGGGCACCGAGCATGACCCCGCGCTGCATCGGCAGAGCGGTCGCCCGCCCGTCGCGGACCAGCACCGGCGGCAGGTGACCCGCTCTCGCCCACCGCAGCACCCTGGTGTCCGGGTCGTACAGACCGCAGACGGCCGTGGCGAAGATGTGGTCGGTCAGGTCGTGAGCCACGAGGTTGAGCCACGCCAGCAGTTGGCTCGGCCCGGCGCCGGTCGCGGCGAGACCGCGCAGGGCGTTGCGCAGCACCACCATGCCCGTGGCGCTCTTGATGCCGTGGCCGGTGATGTCGCCGACCGACACGAGGATCCGCTTGGACGGCAGGACGGCGGCGTCGTACCAGTCGCCGCCGACGAGGTGCTCGACCTCGGCCGGGCGGTAGCGGACGGCGATCCGCAGGTCGAAGGCGTCGATCGTCGGCTGGGCGGGCGGCATGATGGCCTGCTGGAGTTGCAGCGCCAGCCGGTTCTGCTCGGCCGCGAGCCGCTCGGAGTGGGCGAGCTGGTCGCGGGTGACGGACAGCGCCACCTCGGTCCAGTGCTGGGCCGACGCGTCCTGGTAGGCGCCGCGCACGGCCACCAGCCGCTCGTCCGGGTCGAGCACCGGTTCGGCGATGACCCGGATGTGCCGGGTGATCCCGTCGGGGCGGCGCAGGCGGAACGCGGTCGACGCGGGCCTGCGGTGGTGCAGGACGGTGCGCAGGAACCCGTGCAGCGCCGGGGCGTCGTCCGGGTGGGCGTGCGCGGGCAGTTCCACCAGCGGGACGGGCGCGGAGAGGCCGTGCAGCGCGTACAGCGAGCTGTTCCAGGTGACCAGCCCCTTGACCAGGTCCTCCTCGAACCCGCCGATGCGGCCGAGGCGCTGCGCGTGCTGGAGCAGGTCGGCGAGCAGCGCGGTCTCGTCGCGCGGACGCCACACGAGCAGGACGCCGTCGCCGTGCCTGCTGATGCCGACGCTCGCGGTCACGGTCAGCGGGACGTCGTCGACCTGGACGGTCAGCGCCATCCGGTCCGCGCGGAACGGCTCGCCGGTCGCGTGGACGTGCTCGACCTCGGCGAACAGCCCTCCCCCGGTCGCGGCGAACGGGTACGCCTCCAGCAGCCGCGCCCCGGACAGCGACGCCCGCGGGCGGCCCGCCAGGTCCTTGAAGTGGACGTTGAGGTGGTGCAGGCGGAAGTCGCCGAGCCGCCCGTCTGCTGTCGGCTCCGGGACCAGCACCGCCGCCGAGTCGAGGAGGCCGTCGGCGAGGTCCACCAGCTCCGCGAGCCGCCCGCCGTCCGGATCCGGGGCGCCCGCTCCGGCGAGGGCGTCGCTCTCCACCGCGTGGGCGCACAGCTCCGCGAGGGCTTCCACCTGGCGCACGACCGACGACGGCCGCGGTGCCGCCGGGCCGGGCCAGCAGATCTCCAGCACGCCGAGCACGCGGCCGCTCGCGACGGCGGGCGTCACCACCCGACCGCCGGGCAGGTACCGCCCGCCGATCGACGTCAGCCCCGACCCCGCGAGGTCCTCGACCAGCGCGGTGCTCCGCTCGGTGAGCGCCCGGCGGGCCGCCGTGGGCAGGCCCGGCGGCACGTACCGCCACCGCCCGACCTCCCCGGCGGCGAACCCGGCCGCGCCCGCCAACGTCAGCGAGGAGTCCGCGCCGACCGACCAGATCGCCACCGCGGCGACGCCCAGCGGCGCGAGCGCGTGACCCAGCAACGACTCGGCCACTGTCTGGCTGTCCCCCGCCGCGACCACCGCGCTCTCCGCCGTGCGCAACCGCACCGACGCGACCCGACTCCCCACACGGGCCGGAGCGCCGTGGCCACGAACCTCCCCCGCAGCAACGGATCGGCTCTTCCGATCGGTCGATGCGCCCTCGTCGCGAACATCCCCGGTAGCAACAGACCCACTCCCCTGAGCCGCCGCCGTGCCCTGAACTTCCTCAACGTCCGCGCGGACATCCCCCGCCGCGTGGGTGAGCCGGTCCTGTGCCGCCTGGTCGACGACGTCCGCGGCCAGTTCGAGTTCCGCCACCCCCGCGCGTTCGGCGAGTTCCGCGAGCTGCCGGGCGGCCTGGGCCGGACCGCACCCGAACCGTTCGACCAGCACTCCCCTGGCCAGGTCGACCACCGCCCGCGCGTCGGCCTCGGCGCGCGCCCGGCGGAGTTCGGCCGCCAACCGCTCGACCGTCGCGGCCATCCGGCCCACGGCCGTCGCCTCGGAACCCCGCGCGGTCGGCGCGTCCACAGGACCGTCCTCGCTCAGGTGTCCAGCCAGCGCTGGATGCACGCCACCAGGTCGTCCGCGTCCACCGGCTTGGTGACGTAGTCGTTCGCCCCGGACGCCAGGCTCTTCTCCCGGTCGCCCGGCATGGCCTTGGCCGTCACGGCGATGATCGGCAGCCGCGCGAGCTCGGGCATGGCCCGGATCGCGGAGGTGGCCGCGTAGCCGTCCATCTCCGGCATCATCACGTCCATCAGGATCAGGTCGACGGCCGCCGGTCCCGACAGCGCCTCGATGGCCTCCCGACCGTTCTCGGCGTGCACGACGTCCACCCCGTGCAGTTCCAGGATGCTGCTCAGGGCGAACAGGTTGCGCGCGTCGTCGTCGACGATCAGCACGGTCCGGCCCGCCAGCTTCCCGTCGTGCCGCCGCGGCGCGGGCACGACGCTGTCCTCGGTGCGCACCAGGGGAAGCACGTCCCCCGGTGCTTCGGCGGTGAGGTGCAGGGCGATGCGCTCGCGGAGTTCGTCCAAACCGGACAGCAGCTCCAACGGCCGGGTGCCCGCGCGCGACTGGAGGCGCCGCTCGTGCTCTGGGTCGAGGCGCCGGTTGTTGTGCGCCAGCACCGGAACGCCGCGCAGGGCCGCGTCGCCGTCCATCGCCTCCAGGAAGTCCACCGCGGCGCCGTCGGGCATGTCCAGCTCCAGCACGACGCAGTGGCACGCCTGCGCGGCCAGCGCGGCGGCGGCCTCCCCGGCCCCGACGGCGGTGACGACCTCGACGGGACCGCGCGGGTCGTGGCTGTCGGCGAGGTCCGTCACGGCGCTCTCGGCGACCAGCGAGAGCAGGCCGCGGGCCCGTTCCTCCACCACCAGGAGCCTGCGCTGGTGCGGGGTCGCCGCCTGCGGCGCGGCCTGCGGCTGTCGGACGAACCGGGTGGGCAGCACCAGGTCCGCCCGTGACGGGCGTTGCGGCGCCTGGAAGTCCGGGCGCGCCACGGGCAGGTAGAGGGTGAACGTGCTGCCCTGGCCCAGCGTGCTCTCGGCCGCGATGGCTCCGCCGAGCAGGTAGGCGATCTCCCGGCTGATCGACAGCCCCAGCCCGGTCCCGCCGTACTTGCGGCTGGTGGTGCCGTCGGCCTGCTGGAACGCGCCGAAGATCGACTCCAGCTGCTGGTCGGCGATGCCGATGCCGGTGTCGACCACGCGGAACGCGATGGCGGACCCGTGGTGGCGCACCGGCGCGGGCAGCTCGGCCGAGTCGACGGGTTCGATGCGCAGCTGGACGCTGCCCGTCTCGGTGAACTTGACCGCGTTGGACAGCAGGTTGCGCAGCACCTGCCGCAGGCGCGGGTCGTCGGTCAGCAGCTCGGCCGGGACGCCGGGGGCGGTCGTCACCTGGAACCCGAGGTTCTTCTGCGTGGTCATCGGCCGGAACGTCACCTCGACGTAGTCGAGCAGCCTGCGCAGCGGCACCTGTTCCGGGGTGATGTCCATCTTGCCCGCCTCGACCTTGGACAGGTCGAGGATGTCGTTGATCAGCTGGAGCAGGTCCGACCCGGCGGAGTGGATGATCCCCGCGTACTCGACCTGCTTCGGGGTGAGGTTGCGGCCGGGGTTCTGCGCCAGCAGCTGGGCGAGGATGAGCAGGCTGTTGAGCGGGGTGCGCAGCTCGTGGCTCATGTTGGCCAGGAACTCCGACTTGTACTTCGACGCCAGCGCCAACTGCTGCGCGCGGGCCTCCAGTTCCTGGCGGGCCTGCTCGATCTCCAGGTTCTTGGCCTCGATGTCGCGGTTCTGGGTGGCCAGCAGCGCCGCCTTCTCCTCCAGCTCCGCGTTGGACAGCTGGAGTTCCTCCTGCCGGACCTGGAGTTCACCGGACCGGGCCTGCAACTCGGTGGCCAGGCGCTGCGACTCGACCAGGAGTTCGTCGGTACGCGCGTTGGCCACGATCGTGTTGACGTTGACCCCGACGGTCTCCATGAGCTGGTCGAGGAAGTCCCGGTGGATCGCGGTGAACCGGTGCACCGACGCCAGTTCGATGACGCCGAGCACCTGGTCCTCCACCACGATCGGCAGCACGACCAGGTTCGCCGGCGCGGCCCGGCCGAGCCCGGAGGACACCGTGATGTAGTCCGCCGGGACGTCGTCGACCGCGATCGTGCGACGGCTGCGCGCGGCCTGCCCGACCAGCGACTGGCCGAGGCGGAACCGCGTGCGGCGGTGGTCGTCCGGGCTGTCGGGGTGGCCGTAGGAGCTGATCAGGCGCAGCTCCGGGTCGTCCGGGCTGTCGTCGGCCAGGTAGAAGGCGCCGTACTGGGCGGACACCAGCGGCGTCAGCTCGTCCATGATCAGCTCGGCGACGACCGCGAGGTCCCGCCGCCCCTGCATCAGGCCGGAGATCCGCGCCAGGTTCGACTTCAGCCAGTCCTGGTCCTGGTTGGCCTTCGTGGTCTCGCGCAGCGAGCCGACCATCGAGTTGATGTTGTCCTTCAGCTCGGCGACCTCGCCGGAGGCCTCGACCGTGATGGACCGGGTCAGGTCGCCCTCGGCGACCGCGCTGGTGACCTCGGCGATCGCGCGGACCTGCCTGGTCAGGTTGCCCGCCAGCCCGTTGACGTTCTCGGTCAGCCGCTTCCAGGTGCCCGAGACGCCCTCGACCTCGGCCTGGCCGCCCAACCGTCCCTCGCTGCCCACCTCGCGGGCCACGCGCGTCACCTCCGCGGCGAAGGCCGAGAGCTGGTCCACCATGGTGTTGATGGTGGTCTTCAGCTCCAGGATCTCGCCGCGCGCGTCGACGTCGATCTTGCGGGTCAGGTCGCCCTGCGCGACGGCCGTGGTCACCTGGGCGATGTTGCGGACCTGGTTGGTCAGGTTGTTGGCCATGAAGTTGACGTTGTCGGTCAGGTCCTTCCACGTGCCCGCCACGTTCGGCACCCGCGCCTGACCGCCGAGCATGCCCTCGGTGCCCACCTCGCGGGCCACGCGCGTCACCTCGTCGGCGAACGCCGACAGCGTGTCCACCATCGTGTTGATCACCCCGGCGAGCGCGGCGACCTCGCCCTTGGCCTCGACGGTGATCTTCTGCGACAGGTCACCGCGCGCCACCGCCGTGGCCACCTGCGCGATGGACCGCACCTGGCCGGTCAGGTTGGACGCCATGACGTTGACGTTGTCCGTCAGGTCCTTCCAGGTCCCCGACACACCGCGCACGGTCGCCTGCCCGCCGAGGTTGCCCTCGGTGCCCACCTCGCGCGACACGCGGGTCACCTCGTCGGCGAACGCCGAGAGCTGGTCGACCATCGTGTTGATGGTCTCCTTCAGCTCCAGGATCTCGCCGCGCGCGTCCACCCTGATCTTCTGCGACAGGTCGCCCCGCGCCACCGCCGTCGTCACCTGCGCGATGGACCGCACCTGCGCGGTGAGGTTGTCGCCCATGACGTTGACCGACTCGGTCAGGTCCTTCCACGTCCCCGAGACGCCCTTGACGTCGGCCTGACCGCCCAGCCGCCCCTCGGTGCCCACCTCGCGGGCCACGCGCGTCACCTCGTCGGCGAACGCGGACAGCTGGTCCACCATGGTGTTGATGGTGTTCTTGAGCTCCAGGATCTCGCCGCGAGCCGTGACGGTGATCTTCTGCGACAGGTCACCGCGCGCCACCGCCGTGGCCACCTGGGCGATGGACCGCACCTGCGCGGTGAGGTTGCCCGCCATGAAGTTCACCGAGTCCGTCAGGTCCCGCCACGTGCCGGAGACGCCCTTGACGTCCGCCTGCCCGCCGAGGATGCCCTCGGTGCCCACCTCGCGGGCCATGCGGGTGACCTCGTCGCCGAAGCTGGAGAGCTGGTCGACCATGGTGTTGATGGTGTTCTTGAGTTCGAGGATCTCGCCGCGGGCGGTCACGGTGATCTTCTGCGACAGGTCGCCCCGCGCCACCGCCGTCGTCACCTGGGCGATGTTGCGGACCTGGTCGGTCAGGTTGCCCGCCATGAAGTTCACCGAGTCGGTCAGGTCCCGCCACACACCGCCGACGCCGGGAACCTCGGCCTGCCCGCCCAACCGGCCCTCGCTGCCGACCTCGCGCGCCACGCGGGTGACCTCGTCGGCGAACGAGGAGAGCTGGTCGACCATCGTGTTGACGGTCTCCTTCAGCTCCAGGATCTCGCCCCGCGCGTCCACGTCGATCTTCTGCGACAGGTCGCCCCGCGCCACCGCCGTGGCCACCTGGGCGATGTCGCGGACCTGGCTGGTCAGGTTGCCCGCCATCGCGTTCACCGAGTCGGTCAGGTCCTCCCACGTCCCCGACACGCCCGGCACCTCCGCCTGGCCGCCCAACCGCCCCTCGGTGCCCACCTCGCGCGCCACGCGGGTGACCTCGGAGGTGAACAGCGACAGCTGGTCGACCATCCCGTTGAACACCGTGGCGATCTCACCCAGCAGCCCGTCGGCGTCGTCCGGCAACCGGGTGCCGAAGTCGCCGTCGCGCACGGCGGTCAGACCGGCGAGCAGCTGCCTCAACCCCGGCTGGTCGACCACGTGCTCCGGGTTGCCGGGTCTGGGAGCCTCGACCGCAGTGCCGCTCATGCCCACCCTCGTTCCACTCGACCCGTGCCGTGGTCGGGAACGTCCGACGACCACCCGGTCACCGGACGTGCAGGCCCACGCTACACAGCGGCCGGAGCGCGTGCGCTACTTCGGGAGCGGCGTGTTTCCGTTGGTGCGAAAGACATAGCGGTCCGCGAGCGGCCGAACGGACGAGTCGGCGGACGACCGGTCGTCAGCTGCGGTCGGCGTCCCTGGCCACCTTCTCCAGCCTGTTCCGGTACTCCGACCACCACTGCCCGTCGCCCTGCGCCAGGTTGCTGCCGTCCCTCCGCAAGCCGGCGGCCCCGTCGACCAGTTCGCGGACGATGTCGGCGTGCCCGGCGTGCCGCTGCGTCTCGGCGAGCATGTGCGCCAGGACCCGGTGCAGCGTGACCCGCTTCCGCTCGGCGGGCCAGTGCGGCACCAGGCCCACCGCGTCCAGCGGCAGTTCGTCGATGGTCGCGTCCGAGTGCTCGCACGCCCGGCGGTAGAGCCCGACGACGTCCTCCCGCGACTCGTCGGCCGCCGCCCACATGTCCACGTTGGGTTCCGCCTCCTCCCGGAGCCAGGGCGGCGAGCCCGCGAACGGCCTGCCGAACGTGTCGCCGAAGTACCCGATCTCGCACCCGGACGCGTGCTTGACCAACCCGAGCAGGTTGGTGCCCGTGGGGGTGAGCGGGCGGCGGACGTCGTACTCCGACAGGCCTTCCAGCTTCCAGACGAGCGCCTCGCG
>DATMCA010001366.1:0-2183 GCA_035559015.1 Umezawaea sp.
CGAGCCGGTGGACGTGACCCGGTTCTACGAGGACATGTCGGCCACCGGCCTCGACTACGGACCGGTCTTCCAGGGCATCCGCGCGGTCTGGCGGCGCGACGGCGAGACGTTCGCCGAGATCGCGGCCGAGAACACCGAGGACGGCTCGTTCGGCCTGCACCCCGCGCTCTGGGACGCCGTGCTCCAGACCATGGCCGTGGGCGTCGACCACCGGGTGCGCCTCCCGTTCTCGTGGAAGGGCGTGCGGCTGCACGCCACCGGCGCGACGACGCTGCGCGCCCGGCTGACCCAGGTCGAGGAGGACGGTTTCCGGATCGATGTCGCCGACGCCACCGGACGCCCGGTCGTCACCATCGATCGGCTGTCCGTCCGGCCGGTGGCCCGCGACCAGATCACCTCCACCCGTGACGGCCTGTACGAACTGGCGTGGACGCCGACGACCGTGCCCGACACCGGCTTCACGGGTGGGAGCGCGGTGGCGGAGGTGCCCGAGACCGGTGTCCACGCGGCGCTCGCCGAGGTCCACGGCATCGTCCGGCACTGGGTGCGACAGGATCCGGTACCGGCCGAGCCGCTGGTCGTCGTGACCCGTGACGCGCTCGGCGTCGACGGCTCGCCGGTGAACCCGTCGGGCGCCGCGGTCTGGGGCCTGCTGCGGTCCGCGCAGGAGGAGCACCCCGGTCTGGTGACCCTGCTCGACCTACCGGCGGGCGCACCCCTGTCCGACCGCCTGGTGACCGCCGCCATGGCGACCCGGCGACCGCGGTTGGCCGTCCGCGGGAACCGCGTCCTGGAGCCGCGACTCGTGGCGGCACGCGTGTCCGGTCATCGCCCCCCGCTGGCGAACGGCACGGTGCTGATCACCGGTGGCACCGGCACCCTCGGCTCGCTCATCGCCGAACACCTCGTCACCCAGCACCACGTCAAACACCTGCACCTCATCAGCCGACGCGGCCCCGACGCACCCAACGCGGAGCACCTGCACGAAACCCTCACCCAACTCGGCGCCACCGTCACCATCACCGCCTGCGACATCACCGACCCCGACCAACTCGCAGCAGCCGTGCACGGGGCGGAACCACCGCTGAGCGGAGTCATCCACACCGCGGGCGTCCTGCACGACGCCACCTTCACCGCGCTCACCCCCGACGACCTGAACACCACGCTGCGACCCAAGGCCCAGGCCGCCCAACACCTCCACCGGCTCACCCGCGACACCGAACTGGCCGCCTTCGTCCTGTTCTCCTCGATCGCCGCCACCATCGGCAACGCGGGTCAAGCCGCCTACTCGGCGGCGAACGCGGCGATGGAAGCGGTCGTGGCCGACCGGCGCGCGCAGGGCCTGTCGGCTGTCGCGATCGCGTGGGGGCTGTGGGCGGACACGAGCGAGATGACCTCGAAGCTCGGGCAGGCGGAACTCCACCGCGCCGCGCAACGGGGTCTGGTGCCGATGTCGGCCGCGGAAGCGCTGGCGATGTTCGACGCCGCCCTCACCTCGGCCGCTCCCACGGTCATCGCCGCCAAGCTCGACCTCACCAGGCTCCGCACCGGTGACACCGCCGATCCGCTGCTGCGCACGCTCGTCCACACCAGCGCTCGGCGCCGGACGGCCACGACGAGCACGGACGGGCCGTCGCTCGCGACCCGCCTGGCGCCGCTGTCCCCCGCCGCCCGCGCGAGGACGGTGCTGAACCTGGTTCGCCACTCCGCCGGTTCGGTCCTGGGGCATTCCGACATCAGCGCCATCGGCAACAACAGCCTCTTCACGGACCTGGGGTTCGACTCGCTCACCGGGGTGGAACTGCGCAACAGCCTCACCGCGGAGAGCGGGGTCCAACTGCCCGCCACACTGATCTTCGACCACCCCACACCGCAGGCGTTGGCGGCCTACATCGTCGACCACCTCCCGCTCGACGACCGGAGACCCGAACCCGCCTTGCGCGAGCTGGACCGGTTGGAGTCGGCGCTGCCCGCGCTCCTCGCGGAGGAATCCACCCGCACGGCCGCCGCGGACCGGCTCCGGCGACTGCTGGCGCAACTCACCACCGAAGCCGACGTGGACACGGACACCGGGGCGATGTCGATCGACGCCGAGAACGCCAGCATCGACGACCTCTTCGACTTCCTGGACAACCATCCCCAGCGATAAGGACAGCAGATGGCCGACGACGCCAAGCTGGTGC
>DATMCA010001367.1:0-5573 GCA_035559015.1 Umezawaea sp.
GCCGGGCGCTTCACCGCGGGTGATGTGCACTGGGCGCGGGTCGGGGGCGAGCCCCTCCCGGTCGGCGAGACGGAGTTCGCCCGCGACGCCACCTTCGGCTTCTCCGCCTCGAACCTGCGCGAGTTCGTCGCCGAGAAGAGCGGCGGCACCATCACACCGGACCAGGTGCACAGCATCACCCTCGACGACATCCGCCGCGGCGGTCCGCGGCGGGTGGCCGAGATCCTCGCCGACGTGACCGACGGCGCGTTCGTCGTCGTCAACGCGGTCGAGTACGCCGACCTCGACATCGTCGTCCTCGGCGTGGGCGAGGCGGAGACGACCGGGAAGTCGTTCCTGTACCGGACCGGTCCCTCCTTTCCACAGCCGCTGGCCGGGTTGGACCCCCGTCCGCCGCTGCAGGCGTCCGACATCTGGCCCGACGGGCGCCCCGCCGGGCACGGACTGGTCGTCGTCGGCTCACACGTCGGCCTCACCAGCCGCCAGGTGGCGGTGGCCCGCGAACGCGGCGACATCACCGAGGTCGACGAGCGGGCAGCTTCTGCATGAGGCGGCCATCCAGCAGGGCGTATACCGCCGACCGCCGGTGCGCTCCGTCGAACGGACCTTGGGCTGGTTGACTAGGGGCAGACGGTTCTTCGGGGACCACGTACGCACGACCGCCCACGCCGAGGCCAGGGTCGAGGTTGTTGTGATGATTCGGCTGATGGCCGCGCGGCTGGTCGGGGGGTGGATGTCGAGAGCCTCGGAGACCTGGGTCTTGACGTGGCCGGAATGCTCGTCTGGACACATATCCCAGGGAGGTCGCGGTGAGCACCACGGACGTCGGCAACGTCGACCTGAAGTTCGAGGCGGTCGTCATCCCGGTCGCGGATGTGGATCGCGCCAAGGACTTCTACGCCGGGCTCGGGTGGCGGCTCGACGCCGATTTTCCCTTCGACAACGGCTTCCGGGTCGTCCAGTTCACCCCGCCCGGATCCGGCAACTCCGTGCAGTTCGGCACCCGCATCACCACCGCCCAGCCCGGCTCCGCGCAGGGCCTCTACCTGGTCGTCTCCGACATCCAGGCCGCTCGCGACGAGCTGGTCGCCCGCGGCGCCGAGGTCAGCGAGGTGTTCCACCCGGGGGCGCCGGGCGCGCAGTTCGAGGCCGCCGCGGGCGAGCGGGTCGGCGGGCCCGCGGACGAACGCGCCAGCTACAGCTCGTTCGCCACGTTCCACGACCCGGACGGCAACACGTGGCTGCTGCAGGAGGTCACCACCCGCCTGCCGGGGCGCACCGACCCGGCCGAGACGACGTTCGCGGGCGTGGCGGACCTGGCCGCGGCGCTGCGCCGGGCCGCGGCCGCCCACGGCGAGCACGAAAAGCGCACCGGCGAGGCCGACGCCAACTGGCCCGACTGGTACGCCGCCTACATGGTCGCGGAGCAGGCCGGGACGGAGCTCCCGACGTGACCGACTACGACGTGATCGTCCTGGGCGGCGGTGCCCCCGGCGAGCACTGCGCTGCCGCGATCGCCGCGCGCGGGCTGCGCGTGGCCGTCGTCGAGCGTGAGCTGGTCGGCGGCGAATGCTCCTACTGGGCGTGCATCCCGTCCAAGTCGCTGCTGCGCCCCGGCGAGGCGGTGCACGGCGCTCGGGAGGCGGCGGCGAGCGCCGAGGTCGACGTCGCGGCCGCGCTCGCGTGGCGGAACTACATGGTCTCGGACTACTCCGACGCCGGTCAGGAGCGCTGGCTGGCCGACCACGGCATCGCGCTGCTGCGCGGCGAGGGCAAGCTGGCGGGCACCGGCGCCGTCGAGGTCGGCGGCGTAGCGCACACCGCCGACCACGTCGTGGTGGCGACCGGCGCGGACCCGATCGTGCCGCCGGTCCCCGGGCTGCGCGAGCTCGACGGCGTGTGGGGCACCCGCGAGGCGACGAGCATGAAGGAGGTCCCGCGGCGGCTGCTCGTGTTGGGCGGCGGGTCGGCGGGCGTCGAGCTGGCCCAGGTCGTGCGCCGCTTCGGCGGCGAGGCCGTGATCGTCGAGGCGTCCGACCGGGTGCTGCCCCGCGAGGCCAAGCCGCTCGGGGACGCGCTCGGCGAGGCCCTGCGCCGGGACGGCATCGAGCTGATGCTCGGGCGGCACGCCACCGCCGCCCGCTGCGACGGCGCCGAGTTCGTCCTCGCCTTCGACGGCAGCACAGACGACGGCACAGGCGGCGGTGACGAGCTGCGCGGCGACCGGCTCCTCGTGGCGACCGGCAGGCGGCCGCGTGTGCACGGGATCGGCCTGGAGACGGTCGGCATCGATCCCGATCCGGGTGGCCTACCGGTGGACGAGCACTTGCGCGCGGGCGACCGGCTGTGGGCGATCGGCGACGTCACCGGGGTCTGGCCGCTCACGCACGTCGGCGAGTACGAAGGCGACGTGGTCGCGGAGAACATCGCGGGCGACGGGCGGCCTGCCAACTACGAGGCCGTGCCGCGGGTGACCTACACGGATCCGCAGGCCGCGGCGGTCGGCGTGACCGAAGACCGATACAGCGCCACCACGCCGCTTGCGGAGGTCCCCAAGACCGCCACCTACACGCACGCCTACGCCGAGTCCACCGGGTTCCTGACCCTGCTCAGCGACGGCGAGCGCCTGACCGGCGCCTACGCGGTCGGGCCGGAGGCGGGCGAGTGGCTGCAGCAGGCGACGCTGGCCATCCGCGCGCACGTCCCGCTCGTGGTGCTCAGCGACACGATCCAGCCGTTCCCCAGCTTCTCGGGGATCTACGACACGGCCGTGAAGGCGCTGCGCACGGAGGTCGCGAAGTGACCGACGAACTGGCCGGGCAGACCGTCATCCTGATCGGCGGCAGCGCGGGCATCGGGTTGGAGACCGCGCGCCGGGCCCGGGCCGAGGGGGCCGACGTCGTCCTCGTCGGTCGCAGTCCCGAACGGCTCCGCGAGGCGGCGGCCGACGTCGGTACGCCGCACACCGCAGCCCTCGACGCCACGGACGCGGCCGCGCTGAAGGAGTTCTTCGACGGGCTCGACCGGATGATCGACCACGTGCTGGTCACAGCGGGCGGGCCGCACTACGTGCCGCTGCTGGAGATGAACGCCGACCAGGTGCGCGACGCCCTGGCCGACCACGTCGTGATGGCGTTGGACGTCGCGCGGTGCGCCGCGCCCAAGATGCGGCCCGGCGGCACGCTGGTGCTCATGGGCGGCACGGGCGGCCGGAAGATCAGGCGCAACCTCGGGCTGATGTCGGCGGCCACCGCGGTGCTGCCGCCGTTCACGGCGACGCTCGCGTTGGAGCTCGCGCCGGTGCGGGTCAACCTCATCGCCGCGGGTTTCGTCGACACCCCGCTGTCGGCGTCGCTCCTGGGCGACCAGCTCGACGAACGCCGCGACGAACTGCGGGCGACGCTGCCGATCGGCCGTGTGGTCGGGCCCGCCGACGTCGCGGCGCTGGCCGTGCACCTCATGACCAACACGGCGCTCACGGGCGCGACCTTCGACATCGACGGCGGCCAGCAGTTCGTCTCCTAAGGAGTTCTCCGCATGCGTTCCGACATCGTTCCCGGCGCGGTCTTCCCCGACTACGCGCTGCCCCCTACCGGAACCCCCGCGGGCCGGGGCGGCGTCGGGTTGGTGACCCGGACGCTCCAACTAGGAGCTAGCAATGGCTGCTAGCATTCAACGATGGCGCGAACGATCACGTTACGGCTGTCGGATGCCGCGTACGAAGCGGTCAAGCGCTACGCCGAGGCCGACCAGCAGTCGATGAACGCCTGGATCGAGGGCCTACTCGATGTGGAGGACATGCGCCGCCGCTGCACGGCGCATGACCGATGGATGACCGCCCACCCGGACGCCGCAGCGTTCGCGCACGCCTGGGCTGACCGCAATCTCGCCGAGCTGACCGGACGTTGAGCCAGTCCCCGCGACGGGGCGAGATCTGGAGCATCGATGCCGGCATCACCGTGCTGGTGATCTCCTCCACCGTCTACAACGAGATCCCCAACGAGCCCACCGTCATCGTCGTGCCGGTGTTCGACACCGAACCCGACACCGGATTCGGCGTCGACCTGGGCGCGGGTTGGGCCGCGCCCGGCCTGGTCACCAGCTTGCGCAAGGCCCGCTTGGGCGAGCTTCGCCGCCGCATCGACGTCCAGGCCCTCACCGACGTCAACAACATGCTCTTCAGAATCCTCGCCACCCCCGACCGGTAGTCACCGTGTGGCCGGGAAACGATCAATCATTAGTCGGGCGAGATAGGCGGCCACGGCGTACACGGCGGAGCGGTCGAGACTGTCGCGCGAGTGGTCGTAGCGCCGCGTGGGTGCGCGCGTCGCGGTGCCGGGCGTAGTCCTGCACGTCCCGCAGCGCCACGCCGGCGTCCAGCGCCATGGTGATGGCGGTGTGGCGCAGCGAGTGCGTCGACAGCCGCTCCCACTCCGCAATCCCCGCCGCGGCGGCCAGCTGGCGCACCAGCTCCCACAGCTGCGAGGGCCGCATCATCCCGCCGGTGGTGGTCGCGAGCAGCGGCCCACCCATCCCGAGCCACCCATCGAGCGCGGCCCGGCCGGTGCGGTCGTCCAGATAGTCGTGCAACGCCTGCAGCGTGGCCGGGGACAGAGGCACCTTCGCCCGGCGGTTGCCCTTGCCCAGCACGGTCAACACCCGATGGCCGCGGTCGCTGCCCAGGTCGGCGACATCGGCACCGAGGACCTCGTCCACGCGCAGCGCGTTGTGCAGCAGCAGCCGGATCACCGTCGCCGAGCGCAGCTTGGCCCGGCCCTGGTCGGTGTCCGCGGCGGCGATCAGGGCACGGCCCTGCCCCCCGGGTCAACCCGATGGTGGCGGTGTAGTCCGGGTCCACCCGCGGCCGCGCCACCCCCGCCGTCGGATCCGTCGCGACCAGCCCGTGGATCAGGCAGTACCGGTAGAACGACCCGACTCCCGACAGCCGCCGGCGGATCGAGGCGTCCCCGGCCCCCGCAGCCTGTTGGGCGCGCACCCACGGGTCCAGCTGTACCCGCCTCGCCGCGAGGACCTCCAGTCCGCGCTCGGCCAGCCAGCTCCGCCAGGCGAGCAGGTCGGCGGCGTAGGCGCGGCGGGTGCGGGCCGAGCGCAGGCTCGCCAACCAGGCGGCGGCCGACAACCGGTCCCGATCATCCAGCACGACCAGGGCGGGCAGCTCGCCCAGCACGTGGGCGACGAGCTCGTCCGCCACCCCGATCTCCGGCGTGGCCGCCGGCACAGCGAGACGAGGACCGGCGGCGGGGGCAGGGCGGGGGTGTCGATCACGCCGCGACGGTAGCCGGCGGCACCGACAGAGACCTGGTGATATAGCGGGTTATCACCAGGTCGGAAGTAGGGAGTGGCTCGCGGACCGCCCCTGAGGGCCGGGTCCGCAGCAACCAGGATTACCTGTCGGTCGGGCGGGACGCCGGCCCGGGCGAACGGGCATGGCCGCCGCGCAGCCCGGGCCGGGACCTTTCCGGTCGTCGAGCAACTGCTGCGCGCCATGGCCGCGCGCAACACGCTCCCCGACAGAGATTCACCGTCGTGGTGGAGAGACGAGGTCGAGCAAC
>DATMCA010001368.1:0-4340 GCA_035559015.1 Umezawaea sp.
GCCGACACCAAGGCACACGCATCGTTCAACGACAGCACACCGGCCAGGTGCGCCGCCGCGATCTCACCGACCGAATGCCCCACCAGCACGTCCGGACGAACACCCCACGACTCCACCAACCGGAACAGGGCGACCTGAACGGCGAACAGCACGGGCTGAGCAAAACCCGTACGCCCCAACAACTCCGACTCGGCGTCGAACGCCACCTCGCGCAGATCCGAACCCAGCTCCGCACACACCTCGTTGAACGCCGTGGCAAAAACCGGGAAGGCGTCGTACAACTCCCGACCCACACCCGCGCGCTGCGAACCCTGACCGGAGAACAAGAACGCCACCGGACCGGACTGGTCGGAGCGTCCTCGCACCACAGCACGGTCGACTCCGTCCCGCGCCAACGCGAGCAGCCCGGCCGTGCGCTCGGCGGAGGATTGCCCCATCACCACGGCGCGGCGCTCCAGGTGCGCCCGCGTCGACATCAGCGAATGGCCCACGTCGACCGGCGACGCGCCCGTGTCAACGAGTGCCAGCAGCCGCTCGGCCTGGTCGCGCAGGGCGGCGTCGGTCTTGGCCGACAGCAACCACGGAACCACTCCACCGGCAACGGGCGAGGGTGCCGGTTCGTCCGCGGGGACGTGCTCGATGATGGTGTGCGCGTTCGTGCCGCTGACGCCGAAGGACGACACCGCCGCCCGACGGGGACGGCCGGACTCCGGCCACTCGACGGTGTCGGTCAGCAGCCGGACGTCACCGGAAGTCCAGTCCACGTGCGGCGACGGCGCGTCCACGTGCAGCGTGCGCGGCAGCACACCGTGCCGCATCGCCATCACCATCTTGATCAGGCCCGCGACACCCGCGGCGGCCTGCGTGTGCCCGATGTTCGACTTGACCGACCCCAGCCACAGCGGCCGCTCACGGTCCTGACCGTAGGTCGCCAGAAGTGCCTGAGCCTCGATCGGGTCACCGAGTTCCGTCCCGGTGCCGTGCGCCTCGACCACGTCGACGTCCGAAGTGGACAGACCGGCACCGGCCAACGCCTGCCGGATCACCCTCTGCTGCGACGGACCGTTCGGCGCGGTCAACCCGTTCGACGCGCCGTCCTGGTTCACCGCCGACCCGCGCACCACGGCGAGAACCTCATGCCCGTTGCGGCGAGCGTCCGACAACCGCTCCACCAGGAGCAGTCCGATCCCCTCACCCCACCCGGTGCCGTCGGCGGCCGCGGCGAACGGCTTGCACCGGCCGTCCGGCGCCAGACCGCGCTGGCGGCTGAAACCGATGAAGGCGTTCGGCGTCGACATGACCGTCACACCACCGACGACGGCCAGTTCGCACTCGCCGAGGCGCAGGGCCTGGGTGGCGAGGTGCAGGGCCACCAGCGACGACGAACACGCGGTGTCCACCGTCACCGCCGGGCCTTCGAGACCGAAGGTGTAGGCGATCCGACCGGACACGACCGAAGCCGAGTTCGCGGTGACGAGGTGCCCCTGGACGTCGTCGCCACCGTGGCGGAGCTGTTCGGCGTAGTCCTGCCCGTTGGTGCCGATGAACACCCCGGTCCGGCTCCCCCGCACCGACTCGGGGTCGACACCCGCACGCTCGAAGAGTTCCCACGACGACTCCAACAGCAGCCGCTGCTGCGGATCCATCGCCACGGCCTCGCGCGGCGAGATCCCGAAGAAGTCGGGGTCGAAGTCGGCGACGCCGTCGAGGAACGCGCCCTCGCGGACGTAGGAGGTGCCGCTGCGGTCGGGATCCGGGTCGTACAACGCGTCCAGGTCCCAGCCCCGGTCCTCCGGCAGGCCGGACATCGCGTCGACGCCGTCGAAGACCAGGCGCCACAGGTCCTCCGGCGACCGCACGTCCCCTGGGAACCGGCAGCTCATCCCGACGATCACGACGGGGTCGTCGGCCACGGCACCCGCCACGGGCGCGCTGGTCGACCGTTCGCCCAGCAGCTCCGCCACCAGGTGCTCGGCGAGGGTCGCGGGCGTCGGGTAGTCGAAGACGAGCGTGCTGGGCAGGCGCAACCCGGTGACCGCGCCGAGCCTGTTGCGCAGCTCCATCGCGGTGAGCGAGTCGAAACCGAGGTCGCGGAACGCCTTGCCCGCCTCGACCACGTCCCCGGTGGCGTGCGTCAGGACGGTCGCGACCTGCGCGCGCACCAGGTCGAGGACGGTGCGGGCCCGGTCGGCCGCGGCCATCCCCAGCAGGCGGTCGGTGAGGGTCGAGCGGCTGGACGCCGCGGGGGTCAGCACCCGCCTGGTGGAGAGCCTGATCAGCCCGCGCAGCATCGCGGGAACCTGACCGGACCTGCCGCCGCGCGCCGTGAGGTCGAGCCGGGCGGGCACGAGCAGGGCGTCCGTCGCGCCGCGAGCGCGGTCGAGCGCCCGGAGTGCTTCCCCTTCGGACAGCGGGAGCACGCCGGAGCGGCTCATGCGGTCCAGGTCGCCGCGCGTCAGCGCGGTCTGCTCACCGCGCGCCGCCCACAGGCCCCACGCGAGCGAGGTGCCCGCGAGCCCGGTGGCCCTGCGGTGGTGGGCCAACGCGTCCAGGTAGCTGTTGGCCGCGGCGTACGCGGAGGTTCCGACGTCGCCGAGGATGCCCGCGAGGGAGGAGAACGTGACGAACTCCGCGAGGTCCGCGCCAGCCGTCAACTCGTGCAGGTTCGCCGCGGCGACGGCCTTCGCCGCCAGCACGCGGTCGAGCTGCTCGTCGGTGAGCGTCTCGACGACGCCACCGTCCACGACGGCCGCGGTGTGCAGCACCGAGGTCAGGGGGTGGTCGGCCGGGATGTCGCGCAGCAGGGCCGCCAGGGCGTCCCGGTCGGACGCGTCGCACGCCGCGACGGTCACCGCGGCGCCCAGGGACGTCAGTTCGTCGCGCACCTCGCGCGCTCCGGGCGCCTCGATGCCGCGGCGGCTGATCAGCACGAGGTTCTTGGCACCCCTGGCGGTCACCAGGTGCCGCGCCACGACGGCGCCGAGGGCACCGGTACCGCCGGTGATCAGGACCGTGCCCTCGGGGTCGAGCGACCTGCTCGGCTCGGTGGCGGGTTCGACCGCGCGGGCGAGCCTGGGCACGGTCACGGTGCCGCGCCGGATGGCCAGCTGCGTCTCACCGGAGTCCAGTGCCGCCGGGAGCGCTGCCGCGGAGGCGTCCTCGTCGTCGAGGTCGACCAGGACGAACCGGTCGGGGTGTTCGGACTGCGCCACGCGCACCAGGCCCCAGACCGGCGCGGCCACGAGGTCGAGCACGTCCTCGTCCGGGGCGGTCGCGATGGCCCGCCGGGTGAGCACGACGAGCCGCGAGTCGGCGAACCTCGGGTCGGCGAGCCAGGAGCGGAGGACGCCGAGGGTCGCGGTCGGGTCGGTGCCCCACGTCAGCACCTGCTCGGGCACCGGGGTGCCGGCCGCGCCGAGGGCGTCGAGGTCCGCGTGGGCGGTGAACTCCCGCTGGAGACCACCCTCGCCGAGCAGGTGGAGCCGCGTGGTGGCGGCCGCGTCCGACCCGTCGATCCGGGCTGCCGCGGGCGAAACCCACTCCACGCGGAACAGCGGGTCGTCCCCGCCCGAACGGACCGGCAGGTCCGCCGGAACGATCGGACGCAGGCCGACCTCGTCGACCACCAGCACGGCTTGGCCGTCGGGGTCGGTGAGCAGCAGCGACGCGGCACCGTCCGCGGTGGGCGTGACGCGCACGCGCAACCGGGTCGCGCCGACGGCCCGCAGGGACGCGGTCCGCCAGGTCTCGGCGTTCCAGAAGGAGTCGTGCCCAGCCGGCGGCGCGGGGAGGAGTGAGAGGGCGGCGTCCAGCAGCGCGGGGTGCAGCGCGAACGCGGAGGTGTCCTCATCGGGGATGGCGACCTCGGCGAACACGACGTCGCCGCGACGCCACACCGAGCGCAGGCACTGGAACGCGTCGCCGCGAACGACCGCGGTCTGCTGGTCCTGGATGTCGTCGAAGTCGACGGCGACGGCGCCGGACGGGGGCCACTCGGTGAGGCTGTCCGCGGCCGTCGGGCCGCCGTCGCCCAGGACGCCCGCGCAGTGCCTGGTCCACGGCACGTCGGCGTTCTCGGGCCTGGAGTGCACCCGCAGCGCGCGACGCCCGGTCTCGTCCGGCGTGCCGATCCAGACCTGGATGGCGATGCCGTCCCGTTCCGGCAGGACGAGGGGTGCTTCGACGGTCAGTTCCTCGACCACGTCGCAGCCGACGTGGTCGCCCGCGGTGATCGCGAGTTCGACGAACACGGAGGCGGGGAGCACGACGCTGCCGAGGACGGTGTGGTCGGCCAGCCACGGGTGGACCCGCAGGGACAGCAGGCCGGTGAGCAGGAACCC
>DATMCA010001369.1:0-3286 GCA_035559015.1 Umezawaea sp.
GAGCCGCAGGGGATCGGCCGCGCCCGGCGTGGTCGAACTCGAAGCCGAACTCGCGGCCTGGGGCGCGCACATCACCTGGGCGGCGTGCGACGTCGCCGATCGTGATGCGGTCGCCGAGATGATCGCCGCCGTGCCGTCCGAGTGGCCGTTGACCGCGGTGGTGCACACCGCCGGCCTGCTCGACGACGGGGTGATCTCGGCGCTGACGGCGGATCGCGTTGACGCGGTGCTGAGGCCGAAGGTGGACGCGGCGCTCAACCTGCACGAGCTGACCGCCGACCTGGAACTCTCGGCGTTCATCCTGTTCTCCTCGCTGTCCGGCCAGCTCGGGGGCGCGGGCCAGGGCAACTACGCGGCGGCGAACGCGTTCCTCGACGCCCTGGCACGCCGTCGCCGGGCGCAGGGCCTGGTCGCGACCTCCCTCGCCTGGGGCCTCTGGGAGTCCGGCAGCGGCATGGCGGACGCGCTGTCCGACGCCGACCGGCGGCGGATGGAGCGGACCGGTGTCCTGCCGCTGTCCATCGACGACGGGCTCCAACTCCTCGACCGGGCACTGGACACCGGCCTTCCGGCGGTGACACCGATCCGCCTGGACCTCGGGACACCGCGCACCGCGACGACCGAACCACCCCCGCTCCTGCGGGGGCTCCAGCGGTCCACAGCGCGGCCCATGGCACGGGCCGTGACGGCCGCGGTCAACGGCGCCGCCCTGGTGGCTGAGCGGCTCGTGGGCCGCTCGGAGCCCGAACGCGAGAAGATCGTGCTGGACGCCGTCCGCGCCGAGGTCGCAGGCGTCCTCGGGCACGCGTCGGGAACGCTGGTCCAGCCGGACAAGGCGTTCCTGGACCTCGGGTTCGACTCGCTGACCGCGATCGAGCTGCGTAACCGCTTGGGGGCCGTCACCGGTCTCCGGCTGCCCGCGACGGTCGTCTTCGACCACCCGTCCCCGCGCGCACTGGCCCGGTACGTGCTCCTGGAGATCGCGCCGTCGCGGCCAGGTCCAGTGGATTCCCTACTTGTCCAATTGGACGCTTTGGAACAGGATTTGGTAACGAGGTCATCCGGAAATGGAACCCTCGATCACGTCGCGGCTCGTCTCAGGACACTGCTGGCGACACTGGGGAATATCGACGGTGGATCACCGGTCGGCGATCCGCTGGAAAACCTGGAGTCGGCTACCGACGACGAGGTTTTCAACCTGCTGGGTGATTTTGGAATTTCTTGATTCCAGTTCGTTCGCACGTGTCCTGCTCATATTCGGTCAGGAGTGATTTCCGGTGGCTAACGAGGACAAGCTCCGCTACTTCCTCAAGCGGGCCACAGCCGAGTTGCAGGACACCCGCGAGCGGCTGAAGCAGGTCGAGGAACGGTCGGGCGAACCGGTCGCCATCATCGCGATGAGCTGCCGGTACCCCGGTGACGTCAGCTCCCCCGAGGACCTGTGGCGGCTCGTCTCGACGGGCACCGACGCGGTGGCGGAATTCCCCGACGACCGCGGCTGGGACCTTGAGGGGCTCTACGACCCGGATCCGGACCACCGCGGCACCAGCTACGCGCACGAGGGCGGTTTCCTCCGGGACCTGCCGCTGTTCGACGCGGAGCTCTTCGGGATCTCGCCGCGCGAGGCGTTGGCCACGGACCCCCAGCAGCGTTTGTTGCTGGAGTCCTCGTGGGAGCTGTTCGAACGGGCCGGTATCGACCCGCGATCGTTGCGCGGCAGCAATACCGGAGTTTTCGCGGGTGTGATGAACCACGAATTCCTCGGCGTGATGCAGAACGCGTCCGAGGACGTGGAGGGATATCTCGGGACCGGGAGTTCCGGCAGTGTCGCGTCCGGCCGCATCGCCTACACGTTCGGTCTCGAAGGCCCGGCGGTCACCGTGGACACGGCGTGCTCGTCTTCGCTGGTGGCACTGCACCTGGCCGCGCAGGCGCTCCGCTCGGGCGAGTGCTCCCTGGCCGTCGCGGGCGGTGTCACCGCCATGGTCGGGCCCGCGACGTTCGTCGGCTTCAGCCGCCAGCGCGGTCTGGCGCCGGACGGCCGGTGCAAGGCGTTCGCCGCGGGTGCGGACGGCACGGGGTGGGGCGAGGGCGTCGGGCTGCTCCTGGTGGAGCGGTTGTCGGACGCCCTGCGCAACGGCCACCAGGTGTTGGCGGTCGTTCGGGGCTCGGCGGTGAACCAGGACGGCGCGTCGAACGGCCTGACCGCGCCGAACGGTCCGTCACAGCAGCGGGTGATCCGCCAGGCGCTCGCGAACGCCGGTCTGTCCACTTCGGACGTCGACGTGGTCGAGGCGCACGGCACCGGGACCGTGCTCGGTGACCCGATCGAAGCCCAGGCGCTCCTCGCGACCTACGGCCAGGACCGTCCCGCCGACCAGCCGCTGTGGCTCGGCTCGGTGAAGTCGAACATCGGGCACACGCAGGCCGCCGCCGGCGTCGCCGGGATCATCAAGATGGTCATGGCGATGCGGCACGGTGTGCTGCCGCGGACGTTGCACGTTGATGCGCCGTCACCGCACGTGGACTGGACCTCCGGCGAGGTCCGGCTGCTGACCGACACGGTCGAGTGGCCGGAGGTGGAGCGTCCCCGCCGGGCGGCGGTGTCGTCGTTCGGGATCAGCGGGACGAACGCGCACGTGGTGATCGAATCGGCGGAAGACGTTCCCGCCACGGCGGAACGGACGCCGGTGGGCGTGGTGCCGTGGGTGGTCTCGGCGAAGACCGAAGCCGCCCTCCGCGCCCAGGCCGCCCGGCTCCTGGCGCACCTCGCCGAGCACCCCGAGACCGTCGACGTCGGCTTCTCCCTGGCGACCGGACGCGCCGCGCTGGAGCAGCGCGCGGTCGTGTGGGGCGAGTCCCAGGACGTCCTGAACGACGCCCTGTCCGCCGCTTCCGACGGCGGGCAGCACCCGAACCTCCTCCAGGGCCAGGCCGTCTCCGACGGCGACCTCTGCTTCCTGTTCTCGGGTCAGGGTTCGCAGCGTGCGGGTGTGGGTCGGGAGTTGTACGAGGCGTTCCCGGTTTTCGCCACGGCGTTCGACGAGGTGTGTGCGGCCCTGGGTTCGGATCTGCGTGAGGTTGGGTTTGACGCGGAGTCGGAGTTGTTGGGGCGTACGGGTTTTGCTCAGCCCGTTCTCTTCGCGGTGCAGGTCGCCTTGTTCCGGTTGGTGGAGTCGTGGGGTGTTCGTCCGGACGTGCTGGTGGGGCATTCGGTCGGTGAGATCGCGGCGGCGCACCTGGCCGGTGTGCTGTCGTTGAACGATGCGTGTGCCTTGGTGTCGGC
>DATMCA010001370.1:0-8745 GCA_035559015.1 Umezawaea sp.
CGCCGCCGCGCGCCGCTGGACGAGGTGCTGGCCGCGGGCAAGCCGACCGACACCGCGCACGTGGTCAACGTGCTGGCCAACGCGCGGCTGGTCGTGGTCGCGGACAGCGTCGTGGAACTCGCGCACGAGGCCGTGGTGCGCGCGTGGCCGAGGCTGCGGGAGTGGATCGACGAGGACCGGGAGTCGTTGCGGCTGCACCGCGACTTCACCACGGCGGCAGCCGCCTGGCGGTCGACCGGACGCGATCCGGGGCTGCTGTACCGGGGCGCCCGGCTGGCCGCGATGCGCGAACTGGCGGGCCGGATCGAGTGGGCGGTGTCGTCCAACGAGCTGGAACGCGAGTTCCTGCGGGCCGCGGTCGACGAGGAGAGCGCCGAGCGGGAGGCGGTGCACCGGAGCGCCCGCAGGCTGCGCGGGCTGGTGAAGGCGCTGGCGGCGCTCGCCGTGGTGTGCCTCGTGGTGGCGTCGATCGCCGTGGTGCAGAGCCGCAGCGCCGTGCGGGAACGGCTGGTCGCCGAGTCGCGGCAGATCGCCGTGCAGGCGCAGGACCTCAGCGCGTCGTGGCCGGACGCCGCCGCGCTGCTGGCCGTGTCCGCCTACCGCACCTCCCCCACCGCGGAGGCTCGGGGCGCGCTGCTCAGCACCGCCGCCTACAAGCCCGTGCGGACGGTGCTGAAGGACCACCGGGGCCCGGTGCGGGCGGTCGCGTTCAGCCAGGACGGCACGACGTTCGCCACCGCGGGCGACGACCACTCCGTGCTGCTGCGGGCCACCGCGTCGGTCGAGTCCCCGGCCCTGCTGGCCGAGCACGACGGCGCGGTGCGGGCGCTGGCGTTCCAACCGGGCAGCGCGGTGCTCGCGTCGGCGGGCGACGACCGCCGGATCGTCCTGTGGGACACCCGGACGCACCTGCCGCTGAGGACCGTCACCGTCGAGGCGGGTGTGCGGGCGCTGGTATTCACCGCGGACGGCCGGACCGCCGCGACCGCGTCGGCCGACGGCGTGGTCGCGCTGTGGCGGACCGAGGACTGGACGCGGACCGGCGACGTGGCCCACGGGCTCGGCGAGGTCAACGGCCTCGCGGTCAGCGACGACGGCGCGGTGCTCGCGGTCGCGGGTGCCAAGGGCGTGCTGGTGGTGGACCACGGGGTGCCCAGCACGTTCGCCGACCACGACGCCGCGGTGCGCACGGTCGCGTTGAGCCACGACGGCCGCACGCTCGCGTCCGGTGGCGACGACTACCAGGTGGTGCTGCGGGTGCTGGCCACGGGCGCGAAGTCCGGCCTGCGCAGGCACGTGGGCTCGGTGTGGTCCGTGCAGTTCGACGCGTCGGGCACGAAGGTCGTGTCGACCAGCGACGACGGCAGCATCCGCTGGTGGTCGGTGCCGAACGGCGGGTGGCTCACCGGGCTGATCACCCGCACGCACCCGTTCTACGCGGCGGCGCTCAGCCCCGACGGCTCCCACCTCGTGGCGGGTGGCGACGAGAACGTGAGCCTCTGGCGGGTGCCGCTGCCGCCGCTGACCGGGCACACCAGCCCGCCGGACGGCATCGCGCTCTCCCCCGACGGTCAGGTGCTGGCCACCGGCGGCCGGGACCGGATGATCCTGCTGTGGGACCGCGAGGGCAGGCAGGTCGGCCGGATCGACGTCCCGGCGCACGTGACGGCGCTGGCGTTCCGCCCCGACGGCCGGTTGGTGGCGGCGGACGTGAACGGCACGCTCACGCTGTGGAGCGGTGATCAGCTCGTGCGCACGTGGCAGGGGCACCAGGGCGGGATCACCAGCCTGGCCCTGGCCCCGTCCGGCGGGCAGGCGGCCACGGGCGGCACGGACGCCTCCGTCGTGGTGTGGGACCTCGATTCCCCGGAACCGGGCCGAACCCTGCCGACCGGCCACTCCGGTCCGGTCAACGCGGTGGCGTTCGTCGGCGGGTCACTGGCGTCCGGCGGCGCGGACGGCCGCGTGCTGCGCTGGGACCCGGCGTCCGGGGACGTCGTGGTCGTGCGCGAGGGCGGATCCGCGGTGAAGTCGATCGCGGCGGTCCCGCGCTCGTCGCTGCTGGCGGTGGGCGACACCGGCGGCGAGGTCGCGCTGTGGGGCGAGGACGGCAAGGCCCGCACGCTCGTCACCGGTCGCGGCGCGGTCAAGTCGATCGCGGTCAGCCCGGACGGCACGACCGTGGCGTCGGCGGCCAACGACAGCCTGATCACCGTGTGGCGCGTCGCCGATGGCGCCAACGTGGCGACCCTGACCGGCCACACCGGCCCCGTCAACGCCGTCGTCTTCGACCCGGCGGGCGACCTCGCGTCGTCCGGCCCCGACCCGCGCGTGATCCGGTGGGACCTCGACCCCGAGGAGGTGATGTCCAGGCTGTGCGCGGCTGGAGCGTGCCAGTAGTGTCCACAAAGGAGTGATGGGAACGCGGTGCCCGCCGTCGCGGGTGGCGGCGACCTCGACAGGGCCCGGAGGGGCTCGCGTTCCGCAAGGAGCGATCGGGACGTGGTGCCCGCCAGCGCGGGCGGTGGTGCCCCTCAACCAGCCCACGCGGAGGAGCGGTCGGGACGTGGTGCCGCGCTGGCGCGGATGGTGGCGAACTCCGACGGGGTCCGGAGGGCTGCTTTCCGCACGAAAGCTCGGGCTGGATCAGCACGGAGCCGTTCTCTCGTCGGCGTCCGCGCTGATCACACCTGGTGCTCCGTCGTGCGGTTCGGGGGTCGACCGGGCCGGTCGACTTCCCGTGGTCACCGCCGGGTCACACGCCCCGCAGTGGTGGGTAGGGGTCGCCCGGCTGGTGCCGTGCGCTGTTGGCGTCCCTGGCTTCCTGGAGTTGGTCCTCCAGCGTGACGATCCGGCACGCGGCGTCGAGCCCCGTGCCCTGGTCGACCAGTTCCCGGACGCGGGCGGCCAACCTCAGTTGGTGGCGGGAGTACCGCCGGTGTCCTCCGGACGAGCGCTGCGGCTCGATCAGCTTCGCGTCGTCGAGGCTCCGCAGGAATCCCGCGGTGGTGTTGAGCATCTCCGCCGCCCGACCCATGGTGTAGGCCGGGTAGTGGTCGTCGTCGAACCTGTCGGCCGCCGTCCTCCGTTCCGGGGCCTGTTCCTCGTGGTTCTCGCTTGGGGTCATCGCGCCTCCACATCACGAGGGGCCCCGGCGCAGTAGCGCCGGGGCCCCAGGGTTGTTGGGTTTCACTTCCACCTAGTCGACCGTGAGATCGACTTCCTCTGTCCGCGTGACCCGCACTAGAAGCGGGTTCTGCGGGGATCGCATGTGCGTAACCGAAGACCACCTTCCAATCCGATGGAACCGCGGTACCCGTCAGGCGGAGTTCAGCCTGGTACGGGCGATCCGATGGTGTGCAACCCTCCCCTTCTCCTCTGATTTCTGACTCTTGCATCCTCACGTGACGGTCGGCACCGGACCTCATGCACATGCCGGAACACCTCACCGACCATCCCTGGCCACCTGCCGGAACCCCTTCTACCGATCGGCTCCGGCACACCTGGCCGTCCTGCACATCAACTGCGGTCCTGCACATCAACTGCGGTCGTGCTCTTGCCAACTTCGAACTGCTGTCGTGCTACTTCTTCAACTCGCTACTTCTCCAACTCGGCCGTCGGCACACTTCCGGTCCTACCGCCGACAACCCCTGGTCCACTGCCGCGGAGCCCCTTGCACTGCCTGGCCCCAGCACGTCCGACCGTCTTGCCTTGACCTCACGGGCAGTTTCGTCATCTCCCGTGCCACTGACTTTCTCTCTTCCAACGAGGAGAAGACTACACACAGCCGTCCGCGAATGTCTACCTCCGCGAGCATAGATTTACTCGTTCGAGTGACGGAGGCCTTCTGACCTGGGCCGATGAGCCAATCGATTCACCGAAACCGACACGGTGCTCCCCCGTTCGACGACCGGGCGCGGAGGAGACACCCGACGTGGATCCGGTCGTGGCCGCGCGACACCCCGCACGGCACCGTGCCGGATCACCCGACGACCGCTGGGCGGCGTCACTCCCCGGAACGGCCCACCAGGGTCAGGAGTTGGCGCAACACCTCTTCCGGGGAGTTCATCGCGTTCATCTCGGCCGCCGCTCCCCTGGCCGCTTCCCGGTACTTCGGGTCCTCCACGATCCGCCGCGCGGCGTCGCCCGCCTCCGCCGGATCCTCGATGACGATGCCCGCGCCCAGGTCGGCGAGTCGGGCGGCGTTCCACGGCTGGTCGGCGATGAAGGGGCGCACCACCATGGGGAGGCCGTGGGCCAGCACGGCGAGGACCGTGCCGGTTCCCCCGGCGGTGACGACGAGGTCCACGGTCGGCAGGAGTTCGGCGAGCGGCACCCAGCCGACCGCGTGGACCCGCGGGTCCACGTCGGCGGACAGCTGGTCCGCCCGTGCCGTCACGACCACGGTGAAGCCCGCGGCGGCCACCGACGAGGCGAGCGTGGACAGGGCGGCGTCGTCGAGCACCGAGGTCCCGACCGTGACGAGCGCGAGCGGCAGGTCGGATTCGACGCCCTGCCAAGGGGTCTGCTCCGATCCGTGCTCGTTCGCCGCGGGGCGGAGGGTGATCCGGTCACCGGGCGGGACGTCGTCCGCCGGCCGCAGGACGTCGGGGTACGGGTCGACCAGCGCGATCCTCGGCGCCGGGGTCACCGAACGGCTGCGGTACACCTCGGACAGGCGGTCCCGCATCGCGTCCAGCAGCGGTCCGGACACCGCGCCGGAGATCCCGTGCGCGACCCACGGCACGCCCAGCACGGTGGCGACCATGGGGGCGACGAAGTCGGACTCCTCGCACACGACGAGGTCGGGGGCGAACTCCTCGGCCTGCCGCAGGGCCTCGTCGTAGGTCAGGTCGGGGCGCACGCCGGCGAACAGCTCCACCGCGGCCGGACCGGGTTGCGCGGCGTCCGCGCCGGTGCGCCTGGCGGCTTCGGCGAGCAGGGCCTCGACGTTCGGGCCCGCCGGGAGCAGGCGCATCGGGGCGACCAGCGGGGCCAGGTCGCCGGAGGTCAGCATCGCCGTCTCGATCCCGGCCGCGCGGGCGGCGTCCGCGATCGGCATCAACGGGAGGACGTGGCCGGCGGCGGGGCCTCCGCTGAAGAGCATTCGCATGGTGTGGAGTTCCTCGAAGACGTGCGTCGACCGTCTCGACGCGGACGGGTGTGGGGTGTCCTGCACGCGGCGCACGGTTGATCAGACCGTGGTCCGCTGATCAGAGTCGACTCTGATCAAAGCCTAGCAGTTAAGATCCACCCCGTGTCACCTCCGCCGAACAACACCGCGCCCCGCGGCAGACGAGCCGAATACGCCCAGGCCACGCAGCAGGCGATCCTCGACGCGGCCCACGACCTGTTCGTCTGCAAGGGTTATTTCGGGACGAAGGTGGAGGAGATCGCCCGCACCGCCAGGGTGGCGCCCGCGACGGTCTACGCCGTCGGCGGCGGCAAGCACGGGATCCTGCGCAAGCTGATCGAGTCCGGTACCGAGAGCGAGAACATCGCGGAGATCCTCGCCCGGATCGAGGCGATCGACGATCCCCGCGAGCTGGTCCGGTTCCTCATCCACGCCACCAGGGTCAAGTTCGAGCAGTGGTCGGACCTGATGCGGCAGGTCGCCGCCGCCGCGCACCGGGAGCCCACCGTCCGGGAGTGCCAGCGGATCGCCCACGAGAGCATCCGCGGCGGCTTCGCCCACACCGCCCGGCGCCTGGCCGAGATGGGGGCGCTCCGCGAGGACGTCGACGTCGAGCGGGCCGTCGACCTGATCTGGCTGCACCTCTGCAACGCGGCCTACTTCATCCGCACCGACGACCTCGGCTGGTCGCTGGACGAGTCGGAGGCCTGGCTCCACGAGGTGCTGCCCCGTGCCGTGCTCGCGCGGCCGTGAGGGCTCGGTCAGCGGTGGAGTGAGCCCGCGCGCTTGACCGTGCGGACGACCGGCGCGGTCTCGACGGTGTGGATCCGCGGCAGGGCGCCGAGCCGCTGGGTGAGGTAGCGGTAGAGGTGCGCGACGTCCCGGCACACGGTCGACACCAGCAGGTTGGTCGGGCCGGTGGTCGCCGCGCAGAAGGCGACCTCGGGGTGCGCGGCGATCGTGGCGCCGGTCTCGGCGAGGTCGGCGGGTGACACCGACGCCCACAGGCGGGCTTCCGCGCGGTAGCCGAGGAGTTCGGTGTCGACGTCCACGTCGAAGGACAGCAGCGAGGCGGCGCGCAGCGCGTCGATCCGGCGGGCGACCCGCGACTGGGACCACCCGGTCGCGGCGGCCAGGGCCGGGTAGGGGGCGCGGCCGTCCTGCGCCAGCGCCCGCAGCAACGGCCGGTCGCCGTCGACGAGGTCGGTCGACGGGTCGCCGACGTGCGCCGGGCGCAGGGCGGCGACCTGTTCCGGGGCGAGCGAGCCCGGACCGTCCAGCCCCTGCCTGCCGCCGCCGAAGACGTGCAGGACGCTGTGCGCGGTCACGGCCACGACCGGGGCCGTGCGCTGGAGGCGGTGCAGGATCAGCTCGTCGCGTTCGGTCGCCGACCACGACCGCAGGCTCGCGCTGATCTCCGTGCCACCGGACAGCAGGTTCACCCAGCGGGTGTCGTCGCGGCGGGCCAAGGCCTCCGCGACCTGCGCCGCCGAACCCTGTTCGCACTGCACCCGGATGACCCACTCGGCCCCGCCGAGCCGCAGCGCGTCGACGTCCCCGACGAGGCGGACCAGGTTGGTCTCGCACATCCGGGCGTAGCGGCGCGCGACCGTGCGGTCCGAGACGCCCAGCACCTCGCCGATGCGCGCGAACGACGCCCGCCCGTCCACCACCAAGGCCTGCAACAGCCCTCGGTCGACGTCGTCGAGAACGACGGATTCTCGCACCACAGCGCCCATGGTGTCGGATTCTCGCACCAACAGCGATCTGGCTTCGCATCCGGGCGGTTCGGACTCAAAGCTTGTCGCATGGGAAACGTCATCGAGGAACTCGCGCTCATGGGCTCGGACGAGCCGCTGCACGTCCTGGAGCGGGACGAACGACTGCTGCTCGCGCCACCGCACCCCAGCGGCCTGCCGTTCACGCCGTGGCACGACCAGGAGCCGCTGTCGGTCGTGCACTTCGCCCAGGAGCACGAGGAACAGGCCTTCGCCGCGCCGCGCGGCGTGTACGAGAACGACCAGCTGCGCGTCGAGTGGCAGACCATGCACGACGGCAGGCAGCCGTTCTACCACCGCAACTGCGACGTGGACGAACTGTCCTACCAGATCGCCGGGGAGCGCACGCTGATGACCGAGTTGGGCGTGGTCGAGCACCGGCCGGGTGAGTTCTCCCGCATCCCGCGCGGCGTGGCCCACGACAACCACGGCCGCCGCGAGAGCCACCTGCTCTTCTACTCCCCCGCGCCGGTGACCGAGGAACGCGAGGCCGCCCGCACGTCGCTGGCGGTGTCGCCCCCGTTCCCCGGCTGGCGGGCGGGGCCGGTCAACGAGGCGGTGACCGAGTGCATGGGCACGCCCGGCCACGACATCGCGGTCTTCCCCGTCGACGAACAGCTGCTGCTCGACCGCGTGCACGTCGAAGCCGACCGGCTGCGGGTCCTCACCACGACCCGGAGCCCCGGCGTGACCTGGCAGTACCGGTCGGACCGCTTCCGGTTGGGCAGCGCGTGGCTGCCGACCGCGGACGGCGGGCGCTTCCGGCGCACGCTGGACGCCGACGAGGTCCAGTACCAGATCAGCGGTCGGCGCACCCTGGTGTCCCAGCACGGCGTGGTCGACCTCGTGCCGGGTGACCTGGTCCGGATCCCGTTGGGGGTAGCGCACACCAGCGTCGCCGAGGAGCCGACCGAGCACCTCGTCCTGCTGGCCGACCGACCCCTCCTCCAGGTCGCGCCCACCGCCCGGCGGAGCCGGTGAGGGCGCAGGTGCTGACCGCTTTCGGCGGCGCGGACAACTTCGAGCTGAGCGACGTCCCGACACCCGTGCCGGGACCGGGCCAGGTCCTCGTCCGCACGGCCGCCATCGGCGTCAACAGCCTGGAGTGGAAGATCCGCCGCGGCGGACTGGAACACGCCTTCCCGACGCCGCTGCCCGCGATCCTGGGCAAGGAGGTCGCCGGTACCGTCGTCGCGCCGGGCCGGGGCGCGACCGGGATCTCGCCCGGCGACCGGGTCGTCGGGTTCACCGACTCCGGCGCGTACGCCGAGTACGCCCTCGCCCGCACCGGGGCGCTCGCGGTCCTGCCGGACGCGCTGTCGTTCACCGATGCCGTCACGCTCCCCGTGGCCGTCGAGACCGCCGAGCGCGGCATCCGGGCCCTCGGTGTCCGGCCGGGCTGGACCGTCGTGGTCAACGGGGCGGCGGGCGCCGTGGGCAGCGCCGTCGTCCAGCTGCTCGTCCTGCGGGGAGTCATGGTCATCGGCACCGCGTCCGAGGCGAACCACGAGCACCTGACCGCGCTCGGCGCCCCCCCGTCGTCTACAGGCCGGGCGTCGCGGATCGGATCCGGGCCCACGCCCGGGACGTGGTCGACGCGGTGTACGACGTGACCGGCCACGGCTTCGCGGCCACGGCCGTCGACCTGACCGGAGACCCGCGCCGGGTGCTGACCATCGCCGACTTCGACGCCGCGGGGCTCGGCGTCCTGACCTCGACCGGCCCCCGCGCACCGACCGCCGAACCGTTCACCTCCGTGCTCCCCCTGGCCGCGACGGGCGGGTTCCGCACCGCGATCGACCGGGTCTACCCGTTCGCGGACCTCCCGGCGGC